>JBAXGJ010000160.1:0-3644 GCA_037139475.1 Actinomycetes bacterium | reverse complement strand
GGGCAGCGCTAGCGCTTCGTTGGCATCGATGGAAATCGCGGTAGCGCCCAGGATCGGCGACTGGCAAACTGCGGCGAACAGCAGCCCTGCCGGACGCATGTCGGCACTGTATTGCGCGCTGCCGTCGACCTTGGCTGCGCTGTCGCTTCGCCGTGCCGGGCGTCCGATCAGGCGCCATTGGCTGCGCTCCTTGAGGCGAACCTCAGCTGGCGCAACGCCAGCCGCTGCGCCAGCGAGTTCGCCGTAATGCGCCGTGCGACCCGATGCGCTGGTCACCAGGCCGTCGTGGGCCGACAACGCTTCCAGCGGCACCTGCCATCGCGCCGAAGCGGCTGCGAGCAACTGCGCGCGCGCGGTGGCCGCCGCCAGCCGAACAGGCTGCCACGCGTCGGCGACACTCGAGGAACCGCCGGTGGCGATGATCCCGAGTTCGCGCGCAATCTTGCCGATGATCCATTCGGCTGCACGCAGCCGCTCCCGCCGGCTCGCGCGAGCCACGCACCGCCGAGCCGCGCTCGGCCCTCACCGCTGCGTACGCGTATGGGCCGCACCTTCGCTGCATCGGGGACCAATGCGCGTCGCACAGCTGCATCGCAGGTGTGCGGCGGCTGTGCTTCCTGCACTGTGGTACTTGCTGCTTGGCGTGCTCGCTGTCGGTGGCCTCCCCCATGCCGGCAGCCTCGAGCATGCCTTTGATGCGCTCGGAGTCGTGCACGTTCATCTGGCAGCCGAACGTGGTGACGTGGAAGCGCTGCATGTTCCGCTCCCTAGTGGGCGAGCTCGCTCGTGCGCGACTCGCGGATCACAGTCACTTTGATCTGGCCTGGGTACTCGAGTGAGTCTTCGATCTCGGCGGCGATTTCGCGGGCCAAGAGCGCTGCCATGTCGTCGCTGACCTCGCTCGGCTTGACCATCACGCGAACATCGCGACCAGCCTGCATCGCGAAGCAGCGCTCGACGCCGGGGTGCCGCATGGCGATCTCTTCGAGCGCTTCGAGACGCTTGACGTACTGCTCGAGACTCTCGCCACGCGCACCAGGCCGAGCGGCAGAGATGGCGTCGGCGGCGATCACCAGGATCGCTTCAACAGAATTGGGCTCGACGTCATAGTGGTGAGCCTCAGCGGCGTGCGCGACGGCCTCGCTCTCGCCGAACTTGCGGCAGAACTGTCCCGAGATGACGGCATGAGGACCCTCGACCTCGTGCGTGACGGCTTTGCCGATGTCATGCAGGAGCGCGGCTCGGCGAGCGACGCGCTCATCGACCCCAAGCTCGATCGCCATGATGGCAGCGAGGTGAGAGCATTCGAGCGAGTGCTTGAGCACGTTTTGTCCATACGACGTGCGGTAGTTGAGTCGACCGAGGATGGCCAGCAACTCGGGGTCGAGTCCAGGAACATTCGCCTCGAACGAAGCCTGTTCGCCGGCTTCGCGGATCTTCTCCTCGATCTCTTCCTTGGGGGCGTAGTAGGTCTCTTCGATGCGCGCCGGATGGATGCGACCATCTGCGAGCAGATTCTCAAGGGTGATGCGCGCAATCTCGCGGCGCACTCCGTCGAACGCCGACAGCACGACGGCTCCAGGGGTGTCGTCGATGATCACATCGACGCCAGTGGTGGCTTCGAAGGCACGGATGTTGCGACCCTCGCGACCAATGATTCGACCCTTGAGGTCGTCAGATGGCAACTGCACGGTCGAGACCGTGGTCGCGGCTGCGTAGCTCGATGCCGTGCGCTGAATGCTGGTCGCAATGATCGAACGGGCACGGCGATCACCGTCTTGCTTGGCCTCTTCTTCGATCCGCCGAACCAACTGTGCTGCGTCATGGCGCGCTGTCTCTTCCACGCGGCTGAGTAGTTGCGCACGCGCCTCGTCGGAGGTCATTCCACCCACGCGCTCGAGTTCGCGATCGGCACGGGCCTGCATCTCTTGTAGCGCGGCTTCGGCATCGGCCAGCGCAAGTGCCTGCTGGGCGGTCGTCTGTTCGCGCTCGAGTGCGATCAGCTCACTTTTAGCGGTCAGGTCTTCTCGGACAGCGATGCGCTCCTCAAGGCGCGCAATCTCTGCGCGTCGCTCGTCGAGGCTTTGCTCCAGTTCTCGCCGCAACTCAAGCAGGTGCTCCTTGCCGTCAATGGCGGCTTCTTTGCGAATCGTGTCGGCTTCGCGGTTAGCGGTTGCAACGGCACGCTCGGCGTCGGCGCGGAGTGCCTCAGCCTCCTGTCGTCGAGTTTCAGCCTCTTTGAGTGCGGCGTCACTTGCGCTGCGATCTTGAGCATGCGATCGCTGGCGCACGACAACGCCGCCGATTGCGCCGCCTATGACCAGCGCAGCCACGGCTGCGAGAACGGTCTCAAGCACGTCATTCTCCTGATGTCCGGTACGAACTGTCTTGATCAGACAGTGGAAGTTTCTGTCCGGAAGGCTAGCGCGCTCTGCGTTACGGCTCGGCCGATCCCGCTTCGTGCGCCTGTTAGTCCTCGAAGGGCTGACCGACGAGTCTCTCGGCCACGGACTCGTCAAAACCCCGTGATGCCAGCCGCTGCCACGCCTCGACGCCTGTGCGCGCGCCGATCGCTAGCTGCGCAGCCTGATCGATCGCCGCGTCGTCGAGGTGCGCCAGACAGTCCTGGATCTCGGCCGGCGCTACGCCCGCAACTTCGAGATCGTGCGCAATGCGGGCGGGCCCCCAGCCGGTTGTCAGTCGCAGGGTTGCGACGTCGCTGGCGTGGCGCGCATCGTCGATCGCTCCGATTGCCTCGAGACGGTCGGCGGCCTGGCGTGCTGCGTCCGCGCCCTCGCGCTTGGCAATGCGTTGTTCTAGTTCGCCGCGCGCGTGTGAGCGGCGCCCGACCATTGCCGCGCCACGGTCGAGGGCGCGGGCCTCACGGGCACGCTGCTCCGCAGTGCGCTTGGTTGAAGCCGAGAGCGTGGCATCGACGAAGATCCCCAACTCAGTCGCAACGAGTGCGTCCAGAACGAGCCACGGGTTGCCATCGAGTTCGATGGCAACCCGTAGGTCTGTTCTCGGTTGAACCGCGGTGACGACCCGCGCTGCCACGGGGGCTAGCCTTCAGCGACGACGGCGCCCTCGTCGGCGACCGCCACGGCCTCGTCGTCTGCATCAGCAGCGTCAGCGACGTCAGCAGGAGGAGGTGTCATTGGTGTGGCATCAGCCGGCGCGGTATTGCCACCACTGATCGTGATGCCCTGCGTCTCTTCGATCCGACGCGTGATGCGACTGAGGACGTCGGGATGCTCATCGAGGAATCCGCGCACGTTTGCACGGCCCTGACCGAGACGCTCCTTCTCGAAGGAGAAGTACGAACCGGACTTCTCGATGATGTTGTCTTCGAGGGCAACATCGAGGACGGAACCCGACCACGAGATGCCGGTGCCGTAAATGATGTCGAACTCGGACTGCCGGAACGGTGGTGCAACCTTGTTCTTGACGACCTTGACGCGCACACGGTTACCAATCGCATCCGTGCCCTCTTTGAGGGTCTCAATGCGACGAATGTCGAGTCGAACGGACGAGTAGAACTTGAGCGCTCGACCACCGGTCGTCGTTTCGGGCGAGCCGAACATGACGCCGATCTTCTCGCGCAACTGGTTGGTGAAGATTGCGACCGTGCCGGTGCGATTGAG
>JBAXGJ010000159.1:0-3670 GCA_037139475.1 Actinomycetes bacterium | reverse complement strand
TTACGAGATGCCAACAATCTCGCGCCGCTTCGGCCCCGTGCGCGGAGTCCTTGACGGTAAAATGGCTGACGCGATTCCAGACCCAAAGACGCGCGCTAGGACGATCACCGCCTACACCGACGTGGGCCGCATCCGCGACAGCCTTGGGCTGCCCGATACGAAGCAGATAGCCGTGATCGTCTGCGACCGCAACGGCGTCGTCAGCTGGCTTGCGCGCGGCAAACGCAGCGACGAAGCTGCCGCCAGCCTGCGCGTCGCCCTAAGCGGCTGACCGTTTAAGCGTCTTTGAGTAGCTCGGCGATCGTGACCGGAGTCAGCTTCTTGCGCTCCAACAGCTTCAGGATCCGTGGCAGAACCTCGGCCGTCGGTGGGTAGTTGGCGTGCATCAGAATTATCCTGCCGGGCTTGGCCCAGTACTGAATTGCGTTCAAGAGGTAGGCCTCGCTGCGCAGGTCGGAATCGGCGACGGTTCCTGACCACATGATCACTTTTCGATAGCCGCGCTCACCGGCCGCTGAGACTGTGCCCGAGTCGTAGTCGCCGAAGGGAGGCCTAAACCAGGGGCGCCCGCTGAGCTTGAAGGTCTTCTGAATCCAATCTTCGTTGCGCTGAAGGTCGGCGCCGAAGGCAGCCGAGCCGATCTGCGTTGAGACGCCATGGCTGAAGGTGTGGTTCCCGAGCGTAAGCTGGCCGCTGGCGACCAGCGCCCTGATCCGTTTTGCCTGCGGCTCCCACGACGCGCCATAGGTGCCATTGGGAAAGAAGGTTGCGGGCGCGCCGGTCTGCTCGAGAACGTCAAGAATCTTCGCAACGCAGGCAGCGCAGGTTCCGTCGTCGAAGGTCAGCGCGACCTTGCGGCCGGCGGTCGGCCCCTCGCTGATTACTTCAGCTTCGCCGGGAACCGCGTCGGTAATCTGCTGTGGCGGTGGGCCGACCGCTCTTGGCGCTGACGCAGGGGCGGTGGTTTTGGGCGAGACAGCGGGCTCTTTGGCGGCGGCCGGGCGATTCGATTCACCGGCGCCGGAGCCTCCTAGGGCAGGGATTATCAGCAGCGCGGCAAGGCAGGCAACGACCACGATTGCGCCGAGCGCGGCGTTGCGGCGCCGACGCGCGGTTCCGAGGCGCTGACTCTCCCGGCGCTCAAGACGAGGATCCATCTCGACCAATTCTCGCAGCCCGCCCAGCCAACCCGGCAGCCAAACCTGCAATTGCGCCTAGGCGAGAGCTAATAGCGGAGAGGGCGGGATTCGAACCCGCGAACGAAGTTACCCCCGTTACTCGCTTAGCAGGCGAGTGCCTTCAGCCGCTCGGCCACCTCTCCGGACGGGGCGAAGTGTACCTCTGCCTGCGAAGTCAGTAGATACGGCCGAAATTCTTTCCGTCACAAAGCGCAACCTTGTCAGTCTGAAGGTGTAGTTACTAGATAGGTGCGCGCTGCTGGTCCAGCGCGCAGCCGCGCAACAGACCGTTAGAATCATGGGGAGTTCAATGATGGCTTCACTAATCCAGGGCAATTCGATAAGGCATCAGCGCGTTTTGATGCTCTTTCTCGTGCTCTGCGCTGGCCTTCTTGCCCTGATTCCAGGATCGGCCCAGGCGGCCGGAACTTCAAGCGATTACATCGTTCTTTACGAGAGCGGCGCCGGGCTCTCGCAGAAGGTGGCCAGCGAAGAAGCGCGCGGCAACGACGTCCAAGATGTCTTCCGCAGCGCCGCGAAGGGCTATGTCGCCTCGCTTGACTCGGCCGATGTGGCACGGCTACGCGCACAGGACGGGGTCCTCCTAGTCGAGAAGAACAAGCCGGTGGAGGCGCTCAGCGCCGGGCCGCGCAGCGGGCTCGCCTCCTCGTGGGGCCTCGACCGAATCGATCAGCGCACGCTGCCGCTCAACAACCTGATCTCGACCAGTCAGAACGGATTTGGCGTAAGTGCCTACATCATCGACACCGGCATCCGCGCCGACCACACTCAGTTCGGCGGCCGCGTGACGGTCGGCTACGACGCGATCGGTGACGGGCAGAACACGAACGACTGCAACGGCCACGGCACGCACGTAGCCGGCACGGTTGGCGGCTCAAGCTATGGCGTCGCGCCTCAGGTCTCACTCGTAGCGGTCCGCGTCCTCAACTGCAGCGGCTCAGGCTCGACCGCTGGCGTTATCGCTGGAATCGACTGGGCTACCGCCAACCACGCCGCGGGCGTTCCGGCAGTCGCCAACATGAGCCTCGGTGGCGGTTACTCAGCCGCACTCAATACCGCGACGCAGAACGCGATCAGCGACGGAATCACCTTCGCCGTTGCCGCCGGCAACTCGAACGCCGATGCTTGCTCCGCCTCGCCTGCCTCAACGCCGAACGCGATAACGGTCGGCGCAACCTCCTCGAACGATGCCCGCGCCTCCTACTCGAACTACGGCAGCTGCGTCGACATCTTTGCGCCGGGCAGCGGCATCACCTCATCTTGGAACACATCGACAACAGCGACCAACACGATCTCCGGTACCTCGATGGCTTCGCCGCACGTTGCAGGCGCTGCCGCGCTCCTGCTCTCGGCCAACCCCTCGAGCACACCTGCCCAGGTCGCTGCCGCGATGGGCTCCGCCGCAACGACCGGCGTCGTTACCGACGCTGGCACCGGCTCACCGAACCGCCTGCTTTACACCGGCGACAGCGCGACGCCGAACCCAACGCCTGAGCCACCGCCGGCGCCAGCGCCCACAGCACCAGCAAACGACAACTTTGCCAGCGCTGTCGCGCTCAGTTCGCTTGCCACGGTTCCCGGCACGACAGTCGCCGCCACGCACGAGAGTGGCGAGCCAGCGCACGTCAACTCCGCTTTCGGTTCGGCTTCATCAACTTGGTACTCCTGGAGGGCGGCAGCCGACGGAACGCTCGCCCTCAGCACCCAGTCCAGCAGCTTTGACACGCTGCTCGCGGTCTACACCGGCAGCGTCGTCTCCGGCCTAACGCCGCTTGCAGGCAACGACGACAACGGCGCTGGCGGGCTCTGGAGCAGCGTCAGTTTCGCCGTTACCGCTGGAACGACCTACCGAATTGCGATCGACGGATACGCAGGCGCGACCGGAGCAACCAGCCTGGCCGGAAGCTTCACGGCCGCTACGCCGACGCCGACGCCGACGCCAACCGCTCCCGCTGCGCCAGCCGGTCTGGTCGCGACCCCCGGTAACGGCAGCGCAAGCATCGCGTTCAACGCGGGAGCCAGCAACGGTGCTGCGATCACGAACTACAAGTACTCGCTCGATAATGGCGTGAATTGGACGACTCGCAGCCCCGCCGCGGCGACGTCGCCAATCGCGATCACCGGCCTCACCAACGGCACCGCGTACAGCATCAAACTCCGCGCCGTCAACACGGCCGGTGACGGTGCAGCATCAGACGCGGTGAGCATCACACCGGTAGCTCCAACACCGCCCCCTGCTCCGCCTGCCGCGCCAGCCAACGACAACTTCGCGAACGCTAAGACGCTGAACTCGCTCGCCGAGACAGCCGGCACGACGGTCGCTGCAACTCATGAGACCAATGAGCCAAGCCACGTCGACTCTCGGTTCGGCTCGGCCGCTTCAATCTGGTACCAGTGGACGGCAACTGAGGATGGTTCGCTCGAACTGAAGACGCAGGGCAGCAGCTACGACACACTGCTCGCCGTCTACG
>JBAXGJ010000158.1:0-3690 GCA_037139475.1 Actinomycetes bacterium | reverse complement strand
GGCCTCCATCACGCCCGCGCGCTGCGCGCCCACCAGATCGCGATTGAGCGCTTCGGCTGGGACTCAATCCACCAGCGGCTGAAGCTGACGAAGCCGTTCTATGACCGCTTCGTGCCTGCGATCTCGGAGCGTGACTTTGAGCTCGTCAGCGAGCGCGAACGCTCGCTCGACGGTGCGCTCGACCTGCTCGCCGTTATGAGGCCGTAAGGATGGCGCAGCCTGGTCGCGTAGCGATCGTTCTTCACACGCACATGCCTTACGTCGAGGGCTTCGGCACTTGGCCTTTTGGCGAGGAGTGGCTCTGGGAGGCGATCGCCACCTCCTACCTGCCAATTGCCGACCTGCTCGATCGCGGCGCTCCGCTGACGCTTTCGCTCACGCCGGTGCTTTGCGATCAGCTCGAAGCGCCCGGTGCGCTAGAGCGCTGCGCCGCCTTTCTGCGCGAGCTGCGGCCCGAGTCGCACCGGCTCGATGCTGAGGGCTGCCGCGAAGGTGGCCGCGCAGACCTTGCCGAAGAACTCGAACGGGCGGCCGGGCAGTACAGCGACGCGCTCGCTTCGCTCGAGGCTTGCGAGGAGAACCTGCTCGGTCGGCTCGCTCCGCACGCCGCTTGGACGAGCAGCGCGACGCACGCCATCCTGCCGCTGCTAGCGAGCCAGTCGGGGGTCCGCTTCCAAGTCGAGAATGGTGTCCAGAGCCAGCGCCAGCGGTTCGCACGCGAGTGGCGGGGCGGCTTCTGGATCCCTGAGTGCGCGCACGAGCCGTGGATCGACCGCTTGCTCGAGGAGGCCGGAGTTCACGCCGCCTGCGTCGAGCTGACAGAACACTTCGGCGCCGGCGACCGGCGCCACCTGCGCCCGCTGCGCAGCGCCGATGGGCCGCTACTGGTGCCGATCGACCGAGCCTTAATTGATCTCGTCTGGGGCTCCGGCGGCTATCCGGCCGGCGGCGCTTACCGCGACAACCACCAGCGCACGACCTACGACCATCGTCCTTGGGCCAACGACGGCGAGGTTTATGACAGTCAGCGAGCCGAACAGCAGGCCAGAGACGACGCCGATCACTTCGCCGAGCGCTGCGCCGAGCGCGTGGCTGGCGGAGGGCTCTGCACGCTGGCCTTCGACACCGAGCTCTTCGGCCTCTGGTGGCACGAGGGCCCGACCTTCCTTGCGGCCTTTGTAGAAGCCTGCCAGCAGCGCGGCGTTGAACTCACCCCGCTCGATGACGCGCTCGAGCAAGTCGAAGCCGACCCCTGGCCGATCGGCCTCGACCGCGCGACGAGCTGGGGCAAAGCGAATTCGCTGCGCACCTGGTCGTCACCGAAGGTCGCCGCGATCACCGGCCGAGCGCGCGATGCTGAGCTGCGCGCGCTCGCCGCAGGCCCGAGCCTCGCGCCGCGCGCGGCACGCGAACTGTTGGCGCTGCAGGCCAGCGACTGGGCCTTCCTCGAGACAGATGATCTCGCCGGCCCTTACCCACTGGAGCGATTCGGCGGCCACCTCGACAACTTCAACGCTGAGCTGTCCTCGGTACCCTTGGGAGAAGCTGCGCTGCGCAACCTCGCGCCAACGCTGAGCCTGGCGCCGCTGCTTGAGCCATGACCCGAGTTCTGATTCTTTCCTGGGAGTACCCGCCCGTCGTTGAGGGCGGCTTGGCGCGCCACGTGCGCAAGCTCGCTGAGCAGCTCGTCGCTCAGGGGGTTGACGTCCACGTTCTCACCCGCGGCGACGGCCAGCTTCTGGCCGAGGAAGAGGTCGCCGGCGTAATCGTTCACCGCGTTCCGGAGCCCGGCCGCCCGGGTGACCTTGGAGAATTTGTCACTTGGATCGAGCACATGAACGCCGACATGTTGGCGGCCGGCGTCGAGCTTGGCGACCGCTACGACTTTGACATCGTCCACGGCCACGACTGGCTCGTCTTCGTCGCCGGCGACCACCTCGCCAACCGCTTCCGCTGCCCACTGATCGTGACGATCCACGCGACCGAGTACGGCCGCCACCAAGGCTGGGTCGACAAACATCCACAGAGCTGGATCCACGGCGTTGAACGGACAATGGCGGCGCGCGCCGACCGGCTGATCACCTGCTCCTATTACATGCGCGGCCATGTAGCCGACATCTTCGATCTCGATGAAGCGAGCGTTGATGTGATTGCCAACGGGATCGACCCGCTCGACCTGCAGCCGGTTGACGACCTCGAAACGCTCCGCGCCAACTTCGCCGCGCCCGACGAGCAGCTCGTGATCCTCGTTGGCCGCCTCGTCTACGAGAAGGGTTTCCAGCTAGCGCTTGAGGCGCTGCCGCCGATCATCGAACGGGTTGGCAAGGTTCGCTTCCTCGTCGCTGGCTCTGGCACGCACGAGGCTGAGCTGAAGAAGCAGGCACAGGAGCTTGGACTCAACGACTACGGAACTTTTCTTGGCTGGATCGGCGACGACGTGCTCCATTCGCTCTACCGGATCGCCGACCTCTGCGTGATCCCAAGCCTTTACGAACCATTCGGCCTCGTCGCGCTCGAGGCGATGGCCAGCGGCTGCCCTTGCATCGTCGCCGACACCGGCGGCCTGCGCGAGGTCGTCCCGTCCGGTGAGCGCGTTGGGCTGCGCTTCAACGGCGGCGACGCGGACCATCTCGGCGTAATGATCGAGCGGATGCTGACCGACGCCGAGCTGCGCGAGCGCCTGATCGCCGAAGCCTCGGAGCATGTGCTCGGCTTCGACTGGGTTGACGTGGCTCGCGAAACGAGCGAGCTCTACGACGAGGCGCTGGCCGCCTCGCGCAGCAAGGCTTAGCTCCAGCGAAGAGTTTCAGGCTGTTCGCGCATCCGCAACACGCGCGCCGGCGAGCCGCCAACGACGGCGTTCTCTTCGACGTCGCGCGTAACAACGGCGAGGCTGCCGAGGACCGAGTTGTCGCCGACCGTGACGCCGCGCAGCAGGCAGGCGCCGTAACCGATCCAAACGTTGCTGCCGACGCGCACGTCGCGCTTGTAGATGCCTTGCTCTCGAATCGGCCGCTCGACGTCGATCGTTGTGTGATCAAAGTCGATCAGCATCACGCGGTCGGCGAGGATGCATTCGCTGCCGATTGAAACATGCTGGAAAGCGGAGATCGTGCACTCTTGGCCCAGCACAGTGCGGTCACCGATGCTAACGACGCCCTCGTGCGCGCGGATCTTGCAGCCGTCGCCGATCCATGACCAGCGGCCCAGTTCAACGATCGCCTCGCGGCCAATCTCAAAGGTCACGTTCGGGCAGACGAAGAAGAGGCCGTCGCCGCGCAGACGCCCACGCCAGCGCAGCTTCAGCCAAGCCCAGCGAGCAACCAGCCTCGCGTAGCCCAAGTTGAGCATCCCGTTGGCGGCCGCGAAGCGCAGAAAGGCGATCGGCCCGCCGCGCAGCGGGGCGGGAGCAGGGCGAGGCTGCGGCTGATCCTGCTGGCTTGTCGGATCGCTCGTTGGAGCGGCTGTTTCCATTGCCCGGCAAGCCTAGCCGGGGGGCTCGTGAACCACCCAACCACCGGCCCGCCCGCTAACCTCGAAGGCCGTGACTCCCGCCGCTGCCGACACCCTCGCTGAGCGCCTTCTGGCCGGTGATCAGCGCGCGCTGGCGCGGGCAATAACACTCGTTGAATCAGATGATCCGCGCGGCTGGGAGCTGGTGCGCGAGGTCTATCCGCACACCGGCAAGGC
>JBAXGJ010000157.1:0-3703 GCA_037139475.1 Actinomycetes bacterium | reverse complement strand
GCCGACGGCGGCCGCGTGCGGTTGGTGCTCTGCGAGAGCGAGAACTTCAAGGTCACGACGGCGGCCGATCTGGCATTGGCAGAGCAGCTGCTCACAGGGTCGTCAGAGCTGAAGGCTTCCGGTGTCTGAGACGCGCACCGGCCTCGGCGTTGATTCGCACCGGCTCGTTGCCGGGAGGCCGCTGATCCTCGGTGGCGTCGAGTTTGAGTCCGAGCTGGGCCTTGACGGTCACTCCGACGCCGACGTACTAACCCACGCCGTGATCGACGCGCTGCTCGGTGCAGCATCGCTCGGTGACATTGGAGCTCACTTCCCCGACAGCGACGAGCGCTGGCGCGGCGCCGACTCGATCGATCTCTTAAGCAAGGTCGCCGGGATGCTGATCGGTGCGGGCTTTGAGGTCGTGAACGTCGACGCGACGGTGATTCTTGAGCAGCCGAAGATCGGCCCCCAGCGCGAAGCAATCGTTGAGCGGCTAGCCGGCGCTTTGGGCGTTGAAGCGGCTCGCGTCAACGTCAAGGCGACGACGGCAGAGCAGATCGGCGCCTTCGGCCGCGGCGAGGGCGCCGGCGCAGTTGCCGTTGCCACGCTGCGCTCTTCCTAGCTGCTGGCGTAGATTGCCGCTGTGCGCCCGATTGCGATCTACGACACGCGCCGCGCTGAGCTAGCCCAGCTTGAGCCGCGTGATCCAGGCAAAGTTTCGATCTACGCCTGCGGGCCAACCGTCTACGGGCGCATCCACGTTGGCAACGCGCGCCCCTTCGTCGTCTACTCGCTGCTGAAGCGCTTTCTGGCCCACGAGGGCTACGAGGTGACCTTTGTCGCCAACATCACCGACGTCAACGACAAGATCTATGACGCAGCGAACGCCAGCGAGCCACCGCAGCCGAGCGCGCTGCTGGCAAGCGAGATGGGGGCCGCCTACATCGCCGATACCGACGGCCTCGGCCTTGGCCGGCCCGACTCGGAGCCGCTGGCGACGGAGACGATTGGGCCGATCATCGATCTGATCAGCGCACTGATTGAGCGCGACGCGGCCTACGCAGTCGAAGGCGACGTCTACTTCCGCGTTCGCTCCGACGAGGCCTACGGTGAGCTTTCGCACCGTTCGCTCGATGCGCTCGATCAAGGCGAAGGGGGAGAGGGCGCCAAGCTGAAGCAGGATCCGCTCGACTTTGCGCTCTGGAAGGCGCAGAAGCCTGGCGAGGACACGGCCTGGGACGCGCCCTGGGGCCGTGGCCGCCCGGGCTGGCACATCGAGTGCTCGGCGATGGCCGAGGAGATTCTCGGCCTTGGTTTTGACATTCACGGCGGCGGCAACGATCTCGTCTTCCCGCACCACGAGAACGAGGCAGCGCAGACGCGGATGGCGCGCGGGCAGGAGCTCGCTCAAATCTGGATGCACAACGGGATGTTGCAGCTCGACGGCGAAAAGATGGCCAAGAGCGTTGGAAACATTGAGTCTTTGGCAACAGTCCTGGAGCGCTGGGGGCGCGACGCGCTGGTCCTCTTCTTCGTCTCCGGTCACTACCGCCAGCCGCTGCTCTTCTCCGACCAAAGCTTGGAACAGGCTCAAACCAGCGCGCGACGGATCCGCGCCGCCGCAGCGCAGCTGAGCGAAGGCGATTCACCACCCGAGCTGGCTGCCCACCGCGAGCAGTTCTTCGCCGCGCTAGCAGATGACTTCAACACGCCGCGCGCGCTGGCAGCGCTATACGGCTGGCTCTCCGACGCTGCCGCGCATTCGGGCGCAGGTAATGACGACCTAGTGCAGATGCTGAGCGTGCTCGGGCTCGAGACGCTGCTGAGCCCTGACGCGAACGCTGCTGAGCCCGACGCTGCGGCGCTTGAGCTGCTCGCAGCGCGCGAGGCCGCGCGCGCCGCCAAGGACTGGGACCAAGCCGACCTACTGCGTGACCAGCTCGCCGCGCTCGGCTGGGAAGTGCGCGACGGCGACGATGGTGCGAAGCTCGTGGCACTGTGATCATCTACGGGCGCAACGCGGTTCACGAAGCGATGCGCGCCAATCGGCGCCGAATCAAGGAGCTGTGGGCAACCGACAGCGCCTCTCGCGAGGACTGGCTCGATAAGGCCAGCCAGATCAAGCGCGTCAGCGCCGCCGAGATCGACAAGATCTGCGAGAGCCCCGGCAATCAGGGCGTCTGCGCGCGGATTGAGGGCTACCACTACGTCAGCGCCGCCGAGCTGCTGGCTAAGCCCGACCCGCTGATCATCGCGCTCGACGAGGTCCAAGACCCGCAGAACCTTGGCGCGATCTGCCGCACAGCCGAGTGCATCGGCGCAACCGGCGTGATCATCACCGAACGCCGCTCTGCCCACGTAACGCCGGCCGTCTGCAAGGCATCGGCCGGCGCCGTTGAGTGGCTCTCTATCGCCAAGGTCAACAATCTTTCCGAGTTCCTAGAGGACGCGAAGAAGGCCGGCGCCTGGTGTTACGGCGCCGACAGTGGCGATGAAGCGACCGACTACCTAACTCCCGACTACCGCGGCGGCGTTGTGCTGGTGCTGGGGTCGGAGGGGAGCGGGCTGAGGCCGCGCGTCGCAAGTTGCTGCGACGCGCTGATAAAGCTGCCGATGCTCGGCCAGCTCGACTCATTAAATGCGAGCGCTGCGGCCTCCGCGCTGATGTACGGCATCCTCCCGCAGCGCTCCTGAAACGCCGGTAACTACTCACTTTTCGCCCTTCACCGGCGATTAATTTGCGCCGCGCCTTGACAAGGTTCCATAACTGTGAAATAACTCTCGGACTTGAGGCTCTACCTCAGGGTGAGGAATAAGACATATTTAACGTTCGCAGTTGGCGCCAGGGGAGGAGTGCGCCACTGAGCTCGTCCGACTTTTCCCTAGTGAAATAGGGGAGAAAGGATTGCTCGTGGCCCGTATTTCCGCTTCATCTCACGCTCAGCTAAAGGTCGATGATGGGTACCTAATCGCCCTCGCAAAGCAGGGCGACCCAGCCGCTTACGATCGGCTAGTCCGCCGTTATCACGGATTCGTCCGTCTAAAGGCTTCGTCCTACTTCATCGCTGGTGGTGACAGCGACGATCTAATGCAGGAGGGGTTGGTTGGCCTTTACAAGGCGATCCGCGACTACCGCACCGATCGACAGTCGAGCTTTCGCAACTTTGCCGAGCTCTGCATCACGCGGCAGATCATCACGGCCGTCAAAACGGCGACGCGCCACAAACACGTGCCGCTCAACCAGTACGTCTCGTTCGCAACGACGCCAGCCGGCGCCAGCGAGGGCGAATCGACACTGGAAGAGATGCTGCCGGGCTCAACCGTCCATGACCCCGCAAACCAGGTGATTTCATCCGAGGAGCTGCGCTCGCTCGTTGATTGCCTCTCCTCAACGCTCTCGGAGCTGGAAGCGCGCGTGCTCGCGCTCTATCTCGACGGGCGCTCGTACGAGGAGATCGGCGGGATTGTCGATTGCGACACAAAGACGGTTGATAACGCCCTCCAGCGCGTAAAGCGCAAGGTCGGCGGCCATCTCGACAGTCGCAACGTAACTGCCTAGGCAGCCAGCCTTAGACCTAGTTGCGACGCGCCAATCGGCGCGTCAGCGGCGGTCGCTAGGTACCCTCTGTCGTTGTGCCGAATCCCGAATCGCAAGGAAACCGTGAAGGTGGTCTAGATGTCGGTCGCCGCGGCTTCCTCGCCGCTGGGGCCGGAGCGTTCC
>JBAXGJ010000156.1:0-3730 GCA_037139475.1 Actinomycetes bacterium | reverse complement strand
CCTGAGGCTGACGATCGACCTCAACGCCGACATGGCGGAGGGGAGCGGGCCGGAGGGCTGGTCAGCCGACGCCGCACTGCTCGACGTCATTACCAGCGCAAACATCGCCTGCGCTGGCCACGCCGGTGATGAGGAGATGATGCGCCATGCCTGCGCGGCCGCGCTGGAGCGCGGCGTGCGGATCGGCGCCCACCCCGGTTACGCCGACCGCGAAAACTTCGGACGCGTCGAACTGGAGCTTGAAACCGGAGAGATTGTCGAGCAGGTCTCCGAGCAGATCGCGCGGCTCGAACAGATCGCCACTGCCGCTGGCGGCGAGGTCACGCACGTCAAGCCGCACGGCGCGCTCTACCACCGAGCGCTGCGCGACGAGCAGCTGGCGCTGGCGCTTGCCGAACTCTTCTCCGCGCTCCACAACCCGCCAGTCGTGCTGGCGCCGGCCCGCGGCGCGCTGGCAGATGCAGCGCAGGCGCGCGGCCTGCGCTGCGCCTCCGAAGGCTTCGCCGATCGCGCCTACGACGCGGCCGGGCTGCTGGTTCCGCGGGATCAGCCAGGCAGCATCCTCGAAGCCAGCGATGCCGTCGTTCAAGCGGTTCGGCTCGCGAGCGAAGGCACTGTCGTCCCCAGCGATGGGACCGAGCTGGGAATAGTCGTCGATTCGATCTGCGTCCACGGCGACACGCCCGGCGCTCTCGAGCTGGCGCGCGCGGTTCGCGGCGCAATCGAAGCGGCCGGCGTCGAAGTGAGGGCTTTCGCTTGAGTAGCGTGAGCTTGATCCGCCGCGCCGGCGACCGCTCAGTCCTAATTGAGCTCGGCGGCAATGAAGCCGTCCAGCGCCTCGCCGCAGCTCTCGAAGCGCGCCGCGACGGCGACTTGGAAGAGATCGTCCCCGGCCACGAAACTCTGCTGCTGGTTTGGAACTCGCCAGCGCCCTCCGTGAGCCAAGTTGAGCAGCTGATCGCCGGCGCCGAGCTAGCGGGGGAAGCGATGCCGCAGCTAGGCGAAGTTGAGCTGGCCGTCAGCTACGACGGGCCTGACCTCGACGTCGTAGCTGAGAGCTGCGGCTTTAGCGCGGAAGAAGTGGTTGCTCGCCACCTAGCGTGCCGCTACCAAGTCGCTTTCATCGGTTTCTCACCCGGCTTCGCCTACCTGCTCGGCAGCGACCCGGCGCTGCAACCGCCGCGGCTTGCCGAGCCGCGCACCCGCGTGCCGGCAGGAGCGCTGGCGATCGCAGGACCGTACTCAGCCGTCTACCCACGCAGCTCGCCCGGGGGCTGGAACTTGATCGGAAGCTGCGACGAGCCGATCTTCGACGTCGCGGGCGACCCACCGGCGCTGCTGACAGCGGGCACCTTCGTGAGGCTGGTGGCGAAGTGAGCGGCGCAATTGAAGTGATAAAGCCCGGAGCGCTTACGACGGTGCAGGATCTCGGAAGGCCAGGTTTCGCTCACCTCGGCATCCCCCGCTCCGGCGCCGCCGACCGAGCTTCGCTGAAGCTCGCCAACCGGATTGTCGGGAACGCGGAAGGCGCAGCCGCGCTGGAGTGCACGCTGATCGGGCCGAGCCTGCTGTTTCAAAGCGACGCGCTGGTCGCAATCACCGGCGCGGAGGTCGCGCTGCGCTTGGGCGGCGAAGAGCTGGCGCTCAATTCGGCTTTTAACGTCGCGGCTGGTGACCTCTTGGAAGTTGCGACAACTAGCACCGGGCTACGCACTTACGTCGCGGTACGCGGAGGCATTAGCGCAGAGGTGACGATGGGCAGCATGTCGAGCGACCTGCTCAGCGGCCTTGGCCCGCAGCCACTGAAGGCCGGGCAGATACTCGTTAGCGGCGAACCCAAGAGTGAGGTGCCAGCAATTGGCGTGGCGGCGGTTGCCGCGCCCGCCGAAGAGCCACTGCTTCACGTAATCCGTGGCCCACGCGACGACTGGTTTGCGGACGGGGCATTCGAGCTGCTCGCAACGAGCAGCTGGGAGGTCTCATCTGACTCCAACCGCAGTGGCGCGCGCCTGCTCGGCCCGGAGCTGCCGCGTGTCCGCCACGATCAGCTGCTCTCCGAAGGGATGGCCCACGGCTCAATCCAAGTTCCCGCGTCGGGCCAGCCAATAATTCTGCTCGCCGACCACCCCACTACAGGCGGCTACCCCGTGATCGCGGTCGTCGCCAGTGGCGATCTTGACGCCGCAGGCCAGCTACGCCCTGGCCAGAAGCTCCGCTTCGCAGTCAGCTAGCGCCGCGCTGGGAACGGAGCTCGTCGCGGATCTCGGTCAACAGATCAATCTCGTTTGCGACCTCTTCAGAGCTAGCTCCGCGGAGCCGATTAAGAGTGTTCATCGGTTTGACGACGAAGAAGAAGACTGCCGCCGCAACCGAGACAAAGGCGATCAGCGCATTGAGGAAGTTGCCGTAGTTGAACTGGCTGCCGTGAACCGTGAAGCTCAGGTTTGAGAAATCTGGCTTGCCGATGATCGCACCGATGATCGGCGTGAGGATGTCGGAGACAAGCGAATTGACGAGCGCCGCGAAGGCCGCTCCGATCACAACCGCGACGGCTAGATCAACAACGTTGCCGCGCAGCAAAAAGTCCCTGAACTCTTTGAGCATTGGCTGATTGTTCCAGCCGGTGTGGACTTACCAGAGCCGCGTTCAGCGCAGCGCAGTCGGCTGCAGCGGCTGGCGGGCGCGACGGTCGAGCGCCGCCGCGTTCTTCGCTCCGCCCGTGCTTTGGCCACCGAAGTAAAGCTTCCACGAGGTTGAGAAGTGGGAGTAGCCGGCTTGGCGAGGCTCGGTAGTCGTCATTCCCGAGGTAACAGCAGCGCCGCTTGCTGCGTACGAAGCTTTGTCGCCGCTGCACTGAGGGTTGGTCGGTGTTGTTGAATCGACGTAGTAAGCGCTCATCGGTAGGCCAACGATGTTGGTCTCGTGCGAGTAGCTAACGGTCAACGTTCCTTGGTTGCCGCTTACCTGCGACCAGTTCGGCAGGCCGGCCGCGAGCACGTCGGGGCGACCATCGACGGTCACGCCTGCAGTGTTGAGGTTGTTGCGGTAAGTCATCCCGCTGGCAGCAGCCGAGTAGTCGATGAAGTCGACGACGGTTCCAATCGCGTGAACGCGAAGGAAGGTTTCAACGTCCTCGCGGCCCGGGTACATGATCTCCCGCCGCTCGCTGTACGGGCCGCTGTTGGCACCGATGAAGTCACGGATCGCGCGCACCGGGCCAACGCGGTTGGTCAGAAAGGCGCCCTCTCCATCGGAGAAGGTCCGCTCGCTACGACCGCAGCTGCTGGCAGAAATCATCGACTTGTGCATGTCGAGGATGTCTACCCCTGTGGCATCTTTGGCGCGGATGTTGAGCCGATCCTTGATCCAGCGATCGGAGAAGGCGAGCGAATAGAGCGGAGTTGTCAGGCTCGACGACTCGGGGTTAGGGCCTTGGGAGCGGCGGTAACTCGAATAGGGCTGGCCTGATGCGAGCGCGAACTTGTACGCCAGTGGGTGGCTGCCCGCAGCCTGGTCGATCTTGATCCCCGTCCGCGCCACGCCGAGCAGCAGGTAGCCGCTTTCGCCGCTGATCGGGTCGCGCACTTTGAGCCACTGGTGCGGGCGCCCGCGCAGCGCGCTCGGCAGCGCAACATTGCTCGGCGGCTTGCCACCGACCGACGAGCCGAGCAGCGCGATCTCATCGTTGCTGTCGAAACCGAGATCATCGTCGGCCCCTGCCGACATCGCG
>JBAXGJ010000155.1:0-3753 GCA_037139475.1 Actinomycetes bacterium | reverse complement strand
TCGAGCGGATCACCGACTTCATCGCCGCGCGAGAGAGCTAGCCGCTGCGGCGAAGCGTGGCTTGATCAGCGATCAAGCCACTGTCCGCGGTCAAGCGCCCGCATTAGGTACGGAGCGAGCGTGCTGTTGAAGAGCGCTGTCACGTGGTGGTCATCGGAGTGCACTAGTACGCCGCCGATCACGGCGAAGCAGAAGCGTGGCCCGCAGTAGAACGGCGTCAGGTCGACGACGCCGATCCCCGGCTTGTGCTGATCCCTCGCGGCGACTGCTAGCGCATCAGGGATGAGCGCCTGCGAGCGAGGCAGCGCGCAGGCCTGCCCTGTCGGATCGCCGGCGGCGACTGTTCGCTCAACGCAGTCAAGCGTGCCGGGAGCTGCGCGAGGGTTATCTCGTAGAACAACGATGTGCTTGATCGAGCTGGGCAGCATCTTGAATCCAGCCTTGTAGCCAGCTACCTGGCGGGGGAAAGTGTCGAGGTCCCTCCCTTTCCCGGCCGACTGAGTTTCAAAGATCGTGTCGATGTTCGGGTTCTTTGCCAACCAAGCAGGCAGCTGCCGCTTCCAGATCTTGCAGCCGGCGCGATCTTCAGCGGTGCCGCGGCCGTAAGTGCTGAGCGGGCATGAGCGTCGAATGATCGATGTGACCCGCCAGCCGAGTTGCAGCGCGGCGACGTTCAGGGCCGGCCTCCAGCGGCGCCCGTGGCTATCGCCAATTGAAACTATCTGGCGCTTGGCCTTAGCTTCTGGAACCCCGAAGGTGCAGAGTTCCAGCAGGCCGACGATCTTCAGTCCGCCCTGGCAGAGCGGGCTCTTGTTGGCCGCTGTGGCGTCATGGGGGATCACCAGCTCACGCGCTGTCGCTGGTGAAGGGGAGACCGAAAAGCGCAGCTTGGGATTGACGCATGGCTGGTGCTCGGGGTCGCGCGCTGCGGCTCCGAGGCACGGCGCGCCGCTCGAAAGTAAGCGGGCGGTCGTCAGCCGGTCTTGCTGCTGGCGCTGCTGGAGTACCTGCAAGGCGCCGAAGCAGGCCACCACAACCACTGCCGTGGCTCCAATCGCCACGATGAACGTTTGGCGCGGTGGCCGCAGGACGAGCACCGGGCCTGAACGGATTGGATCTTCAACGAACCGCTTCGTTAGCCAAGCGAGTACGAGCATGATTGCGATCAGTGCGAACTTGATCGGCGTCGTCAGCTCCTCGAGCAGAAGGAATGGCGTCAAGATCAGCAGTGGCCAATGCCAAAGGTAGATCGAGTAAGAGTTGTCGCCGACCCACTGCACCCAGCGCAGCCGCATCCAGAAGAGCGGAGCCCAGCGAACGTCGGGAGCCCCGGCCCAGATCACGGCGAGCGAGCCGATGACCGGCACAAGCGCGGCAGACCCGGGGTAGGGCGTCTTTGCTGTGTAGATGAACGATGAGGCGACGATTGCGGTCACGCCAAGCCACGAAACGGCCGCACGCAATTGTTCTCTGCCTAGCTCTGTGCTGATCAGCGCAAGCAAGCCTCCGGCACCGAATTCCCAAATTCTGGTCGGTGTGATGAAGTACGCGGCCGCTGGATCATTCCCGGTCTCGACGATCGAGTAGATCAAGCTGGCGACGGTCAGCAGGCTCAGTAGGACGGCGATTAGACGCCGGCGCGCGAGCTCTGAGCCCTTTCGCGCGATGGCCGCACCGATCAGGATCAAGACTGGCCAGATGAGGTAGAACTGCTCCTCTACCGAGAGCGTCCAATAGTGCTGCACTGGTGAGGGGCGGTTTTCTGCGCCGAGGTAATCAACGGCTTGGGCAGCAAGGTTCCAGTTCTCGACGTAAAGCGCGCTGGCCTTGATCTCTGAGAAGAACTGACCCCAGAGGTTGAGCGGCACAATCAAATAGGTTGCGATCGCGCAGACGAACAAGACAAAGAGTGACGCGGGAAGGATTCGCCTCGCTCTGCGGGCCCAGAACTGAGTCATCGAGACTGTGGAGGTGCGATCTGCCTCGCGCACCAGCTGGCCGGTGATCAGGAAGCCTGAGATCACGAAGAAAATGTCAACCGCGATGTACCCGCCTGGGATCAGCCCATGCCAGTAGTGGAAGATGATGATCGTCGTGACCGAGATCGCTCGCAGCGCCTGGATCTCCGGCCGCACGCCTTTGCCACTTGTCGGTTTTGCTGAGGAGCTTTCGGTCACAATCGAGGAGGAGCGACAGTGCCGCTGCGAGCCGGAAGCGGCACGTGGCGCAAAGTCACCACTAGGAAAGTACAAGCTCTTTGGGCGGCAAACTCCTCTCTGGCGCGTTCCCAAGCGTCGAGCCAAAGATTGAGAGTTAGACTAGGCAGCTGCGTATATACGCGGAGACCTTCAATGGACCGAATCCTCGACACAATCAACGGCCCGCAGGACCTCAACGGTCTTGACGACGCTCAGCTTCAGCAGCTCGCCCAAGAGGTGCGTGAGTACATCATCGACACCGTCGGTGAGATCGGCGGCCACTTTGGCGCCAACCTTGGCACCTGCGAGCTAGCGGTCGCGCTTCACTCGGTGCTGGACTCGCCGCGCGACAAGATTCTCTGGGATGTCGGCCATCAGGCCTACCCGCACAAGGTGCTTACCGGTCGCCGCGACCAGCTCGCGACGATCCGCCACTACGGCGGCCTGGCTCCCTTCTGCTCGATTGAAGAGAGCGAGCACGACATCATGGGTGCCGGCCACGCCTCAACTTCGATTGGCTACGGCGTTGGACTGAAGGAAGGGATGCGCGTGCTCGGGCGCCCCAACCAAGGTCGCGTCGCCGCCGTGATCGGCGACGGGGCGATGACCGGGGGAGTGGCCTTCGAGGCGATTCACCAAGCCGGGGGGCTCGGCACGCCGATGGTCGTCGTGCTCAACGACAACGGAATGTCGATCGCTCCAAATGTTGGTGCGCTCTCGCGCTACTTCACCCGCGTTCGGCTGAACCCCAAGTTTTGGCACGCCCGAGAAGGGGTAGAGGATCGCCTCAGTCACCTTCCGGCCGGCATCGGCGCCAAGGTCGAGAAGCTCGGCCCCCAGCTCAAGGAGTCACTGAAGGCGTTCTGGGCTCCGGGCCTCTTCTGGGAGGAGCTCGATTGGGCCTACGTCGGCGTCGTCGACGGCCACGACGTCGCCGCGCTCAGGCAGGCGCTTGAAGCCGCCTTCGCAGCCGACCGACCGGTCGTCGTGCACATCACGACCGTTAAGGGCAAGGGCTTCGCTCCGGCCGAAGAGGGTGGGCTAGAGGGAATGGAGCAGTGGCACGCCGCCAAGCCTGGCTCAATCGCCGACGGCGCTCCCGTCGCGAAGAAGAAGTCAGCTCCGGCCACGGATGCTCCAAAGCCTGCGCCGACCTACACCGAGGTCTTCGGTAACGCGATCGTAAGCGAGGTCCGGGCCAATCGCCGTGTTGTCGGAATCACTGCCGCGATGAACTCAGGCACCGGGCTCAACATCCTCCAGGAGGCTGAGCCGGACCATTACTTCGATGTCGGCATCGCTGAACAGCAGTCGGTGCTCTTCGCTGCCGGCATGGCGCTTGAGGGAGTGCGGCCGGTCTGCGCGATCTATTCGACATTTCTGCAGCGCGCATTCGACCAGATCGTCCACGACGTAGCGCTGCAGTCGCTGCCGGTGATCTTTGCGATGGATCGCGCCGGTCTTGTAGGCGACGACGGGCCGACTCATCACGGAGTCTTTGACATCGCTTACATGCGGCCGCTGCCGAACATGACTTTGATGGCGCCGCGCGATG
>JBAXGJ010000154.1:0-3779 GCA_037139475.1 Actinomycetes bacterium | reverse complement strand
CTGGCAGGAGTAAGAGTTCGAGCCGATCAGCGGATTCGAGAAAGAGAAGATCACAGCACCAAGGTCAGCCTGGCCGTCGACGTCAGAGCCGTTGCTCAGAACAAAGAACTCACTGGTGGCACCGGGAGCGACCGAATCGGCCGGCAGCGACGACCACTCGCCAAAATCCAACTTGACGAGGTCGCAGGAGAGCGACGAACTCGACTGGTTGACCACCCGCACGCGGATCGTGCGAGTAGAGCTCTGCTCGCCATTCGGTGGGGAGAGCGCTCGGCGCGCCGATCCGTACTGCCCGCACTGCGTCCAGGGAGTGTTCTTGCGAAGCGCGGCCCAGATCTTCGCTCCACGGTCGGCGCCGTAGCGGGCGAAGACCCCGGCGCGGTAGTCGGCCCACATCGAAGCGGCTGCGTATGCGGCGCCCTTCGCTGCGCGCTGGAAGTTGTCGTTGACGCCGTCGAAGCCGGCCGCGGACCGCACGGAGTGGCCCTTGTCGCCGAACGGAATCTGGCCTGTGGTCCAGTCGATTGAGCCCTTGCCCTCATCCTTGTTGAGGTAGTCGTCGTGCTTGACCCGATCAGACAACCCCGAGCCGTAGGCGCCGGTAATGACCTGCGTGTTGGCGATGAACGAATCAATCTGTTCATTAGTCCGCGGGTAGCCGAGCGCGGCAGGCACGATGCGCGGGTCGTTTTTCAGCCCCTGCGGGTTCTTGATGTCGAGAGAGCCCGGGTTCTGATCGACCCAGTTGGAGTGGGAGAAGAAGTCCTCGGTGATGTGGAGCGCCCGGCCGAACGAGATCAGCGCGTTGCATTTCGCCCAGCCGCGGTCGTGCGTCTTGCCGGGGTTAAGGTCGGGGTCGTAGTCAACGTTGCAGTCCTCGCTGAGATCGGACTGCGGGGCATCAAGTCGGCCGTCGGCGCTGACCAGCTTACCGGCCTCATCCACGGCGACGCCAACATACTTCTGCAGCAGCTGCAGGCATGCGCGCAGCCCGGCGGCCCGCTGGTCGAAGGTGCGGGGATACGACCCGAAAGGTCCCTGCGACCTCGGGAACCACGCATCGGAGTTGTCGCAGTGTGCCCGGTCGCTCGATGAGAGGACGGCCTCAGCGAAGCGGTCCGGGGCACCGACGCCGCCGAAATAGCCGTCCGACCCAGCCAGCATCCGCATCGATCGCTCGAAGGAGAACCACCATGGCTGCTTGTTGGTGTCGCCGCCAGAGGATAGGCAGAGGTCGCGCTTCCAATCGAGGCCCGCTGGGGCTGCCCGGTCCAACGCGCTGTTGCAGGCAATAGCCATGCGCGTTATCCGCTCGTGCTCGGCGTTGCCGGGCGTGTTCCACGTCATGAACGCGTGGGCGTTCGCGGGCACCAGCATCAGCAAGCTGATGGTGAGAATCAGGAGAGGTAAGCGGCGCATCGGCGCAAATTACCAAAAACGGTCGGACAGAGCGGCAGTTCGACCCAAGCCCTCCATCGGACTCGAACCGATGACCCCTTCCTTACCATGGAAGTGCTCTACCAACTGAGCTAGGAGGGCGCAAACGCGGAGGATAGCTTGCGACGGCCGCCGCCCACGCCGCCCTGAGCGCGGCTTAGCGTTAGCCGCGAATTCGGACTGACCCAACGCCAACAGACTTCGTGTCTGTCAAGCGGGCGACAAGGCCCTTGCCCTTCGCCCCGGCCAACAGTCGCAGCGAAATTTTCGTCAACGTCAGCTTCACGGCTGCAGCTGCGCCAGCGGGGATCGCAGGGCTGACAACACGGTAAGCGCTGCCGTTCGTGAGCTTGAGCAGAAACGGCTTAGTTGGGCAGATCCCAGCTGATACGCAGGCGAAGTTGAGAGTGATTGCCTTCCGAACAACCCTGGCGCTGCGGTTCTTGCTGAACGGGAAGGAGACCGTGCCTAGAGGCTCTGGCAACGCTACGGGAACGAGTGATGCCGCTGCACTCCTGACCACGTCGAAGGCCGGTTTGCGCCGGACCGTAGGGTTGGCGGGTAGCGGGTCGGTGGTGCTCAAGATTCCTTCTGAGGCGAACGCACCTGAGCCCCAATCACGCTGCGTAACGAACATCATCGCAGCGCCCGCACCGACAATCCCGGGCATCGTGGCTTCAAGGAACGCTGCCTGTGCGCTCTCGCCGCCACGGAACTTGCTGTCGAATTGAAACGCCGTTTCAGCCGGGTAGCCAAACTCTGTAAGCCAGAGCGGGCCTCCTATTCCGTGCGAGGTGAAGTACGTGCGCCAACGTTCAACTAGCGTCGCCGTAGCGCGCGCCGAGGTTCGTAAGTGAATTGTGCCGATGTCGATCTTGGATGGCAGCGAGGGATCAGCGGCGAGAACAGCGTCGGTGAATTGCGTGTCCGAGATCCGCGCCACACCTCCGATCGCGACGCGAGCCTTCGCGTTGGCAGCGTGTATGCCGTCGGCTGCCGCGGCCAACGTCCGCGCGTATTGCTCCGCAGTGCCATAGAACGCACGCGCGGTATCCGGCTCGTTGATGATTTCGAAGGTCTCGATTACCCCGGCGTAGCGCGCGGCGACCTCAGCGACCATCTCCTTGTAGCGAACAAGGTCCGACGGCGGGCAGTGGTAGGCATCTTCGCGTGAAATTCCAGCTGGGCAATCGGCGATGAACCATGGCGTCGCGTAAAGGTCTGCAAGAACCTTCACGCCGTAGCGGTTAGCGAGCTCTGCATACTGGTCCGTCTGGGTCCAATTGGTCTGGTAGAAAGGGTGTCCGCGGTATTCGCCGCGCGTGAATATCGGGCTGAGGCCAAGATCCACGCGAATGTAGGAGGCGCCCACGGCCTTAGCCTGAGCGAACATCTCTTGCTTCGCGCTGTACGGGGTGTCTTGATACAGCATCGAGTGCACGCCGACGTTGCTAGCTGGAACCGCGCTCAGCTCAGCGCTCGGCTCGAAAGCGGCCCCAGCGGCCAGCGCCGGGCTGAGTGACGCAAGCATCGCTGAACAAAGCGCCGCGCAAAGTAATGTGAGTTTTCTGGTTGCCACCGGCATTCTCTTGATCCCAACTTTCCCGCTGATTAAGACCCGTCAGCTGGGCCTATGTGACGAAACGACCGTGAATCTCGATCGTCGTAGGTACAAACACTGACGAGCAACGAAAGTTGCCTCAGCGGCCGCACGGCTCTGGCGGGCAGGGAATCACGCTGTAGTGCTGAAGGTCTAGCTTCGCGGCCGCAGCTACTGCTCCGCTACCGTGTTTATAAGACGATGACCGCTCTTCGCGCTCCCCGATATTTACCTGCCACGGTTGCCGTGGCGCTCGCTGTAATCGCCAGCGCGGCGCTGCTGCCGGCGACCGCTTCGGCGGCACTGAAGAAGGAAACATGGCTTAGCGGGGTGACGATTACGGAGTACTTCCCGGCCCCTGAGGCTTGGTTCGTAGGCCAGCGAGTCGACACTCCTGGCATCTCGCGCAAGAGCCGCGTCGATTGGCTCTATTCGGCGCGCGGGATGTCAATGGAGGGTGACGGGGTTGGCACCAACGGCAAGCGCTACCACATCGAGAACTCTGGCTCGAGCGGCTGGATCACCTCGCGCGGCAAGAACGCCAGCTTCGGAGTTGGTGGAGTCTTCTCGCCTTTCTGGCGCGGAGAGGGCTACTGGCGGTCGAAGAGCGGCAGCGTCACCTTCCCGCTCGAAACCGGCGGCTGGTACGCCGGCACCGGAACGCGCTACGTCAGGCCGAGCAACATCAGCTTCGCGGCAGGACCATCGCTCGACCTCAGCTACTACCGCAGCGTCGCGGTTG
>JBAXGJ010000153.1:0-3783 GCA_037139475.1 Actinomycetes bacterium | reverse complement strand
GCGGAGGCGATCGGTGAGGAGCGGGCGCAGAGCGGCCGCTGGCGCTGGCTCGCAGCGCTGGCGCGCGAAGCCTCCGGGCTGCCACGGCACTTGGCCCAGCACTCCGGCGGCATGATCGTCGCTACAAGGCCGCTGATCGACTGCTGCCCGGTCGTGCCATCGGCGATCGAAGGGCGCCAGATCGCCCACTGGGACAAGGACTCCTGCGCCGACGCCGGTTTCCTCAAGATCGACCTGCTCGGCCTTGGCATGCTCTCCGCCGTTGAGCGCTGTGTTGAACAGATAGACGCGCGGCGAGGTGAGCGAATAGACCTCTCGCGAATTCCCTACGACGACCCGCAGGTTTACGAAGCAATTCAGCGCGGCGAAACAACCGGCGTATTTCAGATTGAAAGTCGCGCGCAGATCGCCTCACTGCGGCGCACGCGCCCAACAAACCTTGACGAGATAACGATTCAGGTAGCGATCGTCAGGCCGGGGCCAATTCAAGGTGGCGCCGTCAACCCGTACATCAAACGGCGCCAGGCGCTGAACGCCAACCCCGACTTCAAAATCCCTTACCCGCACCACTCGCTCGAGCCGATCCTGCGTGAGACGCTCGGCACGATCATCTTTCAAGACCAAGTGATCGAAGTGGCGATGGCCTTCGCCGGCTTCAGCGCCGCCGACGCCGCCGGGCTGCGCCGCGCGATGAGTCGCAAACGTTCGGCGGAGGCGATCGAATCACACCGCCGCGGCTTCATCGAGGGAGCGATGGCGCGCTGGCCCGACGTTGACGAAACCCACGCCGCCGAGGTCTTCGAAATGGTCGCCGGTTTTGCCGGCTTCGGCTTCCCCAAAGCGCACGCCGCCGCCTTCGGCCTGCTCGCCTACCAGTCGACTTGGCTGCGCGTCCATTACGGCCCGGAGCTGCTGGCGGCGCTGCTCGACGAGCAGCCGATGGGCTTCTACCCGCCCGATTCGCTCGTCCACGAAGCGCAGCGCCGCGGCACGACCGTGCTCGCGCCGGACCTCAACGAAAGCGCGCTCGGCTGCCTGATCGACGAGCAGGGCGCTCTGCGACTGGGCCTGCGCCACGTGCGCGGAGTGCGCAAAGAGCAGCTCGAGGAACTGATCGAGGAGCGCAGCGCCAACGGGCCGTTTGCTTCGCTTAGCGACCTGACCGCCCGCGCCGGTGGTGCACGCTCATCGCTGGAAGCTCTGGCCTGGGCCGGCGCCTGCGACCGGCTGGCCGGGGCGGAGGAGCAGCAGCGCCCGGGGCTGGCGCGCCGCGCCGTGCTCTGGCAGCTCGGCATCGGCGCGCCCGCCGCGGCCAGCAAGGCGCAGCTCTCGCTCGGCTTCGATCTTCCCGCCGCGCCCGCGCTCGACCCGCTGACCGCTTGGCAGACGATGCTCGCCGACTACGCCGCGACCGGCCTGACTACCGGCAGCCATCCGCTGGAGCTGATGCGCCCCGACCTCGACAGGCGAGGAGCGCTGCCAAGCGCTGCGCTCGAGCAGGCTCCACACCGCAGCCGCGTCAGCGTCGGCGGGCTTGTCGTCGCGCGCCAGCGCCCCGGCACGGCCAGCGGCGTCTGCTTCGTGCTGCTCGAAGACGAGCAGGGAACAATCAACCTCGTTCTAAAGCCGCAGGTTTATGACCGCTTCCGCCTCACCGTGAGGACCGAACCGCTCGTCTTCGCCGAAGGAATTCTCGAACGCCACGCCAGCACCGGCGGCACCGTCAACCTGCTCGTTGATCGAATTGAGGCGCTCGAACCGGGTGGCGCGCAGCTGGCCGAGATCGGTCAGGTTGTGAGCGCCGACTTCCGCGCCGTCGCTCCGGCCGTGATGTCGTTCGCTCAGGGCCGCCGCCGCTGAGGCGTTGGCGCACCGACTAGCGCCCGCGTTTGCGCGCCCAGTAGGTGCTGCGAGAGGGCGTTTCAGGCACGGCTCCCTGTATCGTCTTGGTTAATGATTCTTGTCGCCATATTCATCGGAATCTTCCTGATCTCCGGAGTTGTCGTGATCGCCGCGGGCTTCTCATCGAAGCGTCAAGCGAAGGCCGCCGGCTCCAGCGGCAGTGGCAAGCTGCTTTACATCGGCGTAGCGCTCTGCGTCGTCGGCATCGGCCTTGCGATTCCGGGTCTATTACTCGTCAATAACGGCACGAAGACCTCGCGCGATGCGAGCGGCGGCGTCGTTCTGACCGCCAATCAGGAGAGTGGACGAGTGCTATTCGCACAGAACTGCTCGACCTGTCACACGCTGCAGGCGTCTGGATCGGCCGGTCAGACAGGCCCCAACCTTGACTACATGCACCCGCCCGAGGCTCTGATCCTCAACGCGATTCAGATCGGCCGCGCGCGCGGCAACGGCAACATGCCGGCCGGCCTCGTGACGGGTAATCAAGCCAAGGACGTTGCCAGCTACGTCTCAGCGGTCGCCGGCCAGGGCCTGGTTGCAGGCGAAAACGCCTCGGTTTCAACGCCTTAACGCACCATTTCGTGCAGTAAGAGAGGCCTTTTGGTCGCTCGCGCTACGGTGCAAGACGTACATACCGCTGAGTTCCCAGCCGTCCTGATGACGCTGGGGAGCGGGGGACCCAACAGTCGGGGCGAATCGCCGGTCATTTCGGCGTAGCGCAGCTCTTTCAGCGCGAGCCCGTCAGCTAACCCCGTAAGCACAAGAGAGAGGCTCGATGAGCGATGTCAACAGAGATCAGTTCCCCATGGTGGTCGGAAGTAGAACATTTGCGCCCGCAGCGCGAATCGAGCGGCTTCGTCGCCGCGCGGCCAGCGGTCGAGCGCGATAGCGCCACTGAGTCCGTGCGCGAGCAATCCAGGCACCTTCCGATTGTGCGGCGCCCGGGCGCGCCGAAGGCCCGCGCTCTTGTCGAGCAGCGCCGCAGCCGCGGCTCGCACAGCTTGGCTCCGAAGACGTCGCTAACGCTCCGTCGCCCTGACCGGATTGCCGCTTGGGCTGTGCTGCTCGGGCTTGTCCTCGTACTGACGGCAGCCGCGAGCGCCGGCGCATCGTCGGTCCACAGGCTCGGCGACCGCACGCTGAAGACGCCGATGAACGGGCATGACGTGCGCGCGCTTCAGGCCAAGCTCCATCACCTTCATCTGCTGACAGTTCCACCGACCGGCCACTTCGGTTCACTGACCTACGCCGCCGTTCGTCGCTTCCAGCACAGTCGCTGCATGACAACCGACGGGATCGCCGGCCCGGCAACAATTTCGGCGCTGAAGGCCAGCAAGCGCGCCTGCTCGTCGAAGAAGCCTTCAGGCGGCGGCCGTGGCAACGGCGGCGGCGGCGGCGGAGCAACGCGCACCCGCGTAGTCACTTGGTACGGGCCCGGTTGGTACGGGCGTCGGACGGCTTGTGGCAACACGCTGACGAACCACCTGATGGGCGTGGCGCACAAGACGCTGCCGTGCGGCACGGTCGTTCACTTCCGCTACGGCGGCAACCGCGTCACAGCGAAGGTCGTTGACCGCGGTCCGTACGCCGCTGGCGTTGATTACGACCTCACCTGGGCGGCCGCGCGCAAGCTCGGCGTGATCAGTATCGGCCGCGCAACAGTGCGCGCAAGTCGCTGACCAAAACGCCCAGATTCGCCCCGCGGCGCTAGGGTCGTTTGATGGCCGATTCGCCGACCAGCCCGGAGGACGTAAAGGCGCTATGCGCTGAGCGTGACATCCGTTTTATCCGCCTTTGGTTCACCGACATTCTCGGTCAGCTGAAGTCGTTCTCAGTCGGCGTTGACGAGCTCGACGACGCCTTCGAAGGCGGCATGGG
>JBAXGJ010000152.1:0-3792 GCA_037139475.1 Actinomycetes bacterium | reverse complement strand
GAGCTCAGCGCCGGCTTCCCGGGCAGCGACGTCGTCGGCGTGACGATGACGCGCGTTGATATCTCGTCATCGTTGGTGCGCGAACGGGTGGCTGCCGGCCGCTCTATTGAGTACCTCGTTCCGGAGCCGGTCGCAAGCTTGATCGCGTCGGAAGGCTGGTACCGATGAGCGCCGCCGCTAATGCGATGACCACGACTGAGATCGTCGATCTGATTACAGAGTTTGCCCAGCAGCCGAAGGCCGAAGAGCTTGTCGTCCTCGATCTCAGCTCGGCCTCAGCTTTCACCGACGCCTTTGTAATCGCTACCGGCCGCAGCGATCGCCAAGTCAAGGCGATCCACGATGCCATCCACCAGGGCATGAAGAACGATCACGCGATGCTGCCAAGCCACGTCGAGGGATTGGCTGAGGCCAGCTGGGTTCTGCTCGACTACGGCGACGTCGTGGTGCACGTGTTCACTCCGGCTACGCGTGAGTACTACCGGCTTGAGACGCTCTGGGGCGAGGTACCACGACGCACCGTCACCAACGGCGAACCCGATCCCACCGAGGACTCAGCGGATGATGACGCTACGGCCTGAAGACTTCGCAACGACGCCCGACTGGCCCAAGCCCGGGATTCTCTTTTACGACATCGGTCCGGTGATGCGCGACGCTGCGCTGCTGGCGAAGACGACGGCCGAGCTGATCACTGTCTCACGCGAGCTAGTTGGCGAGGTTGACTACGTCGTTGCCCCCGAAGCGCGGGGGTTCCTCTTTGGCCCGGCGCTGGCTGTGGCGCTTGACGCTGGTTTCATTCCGGCGCGCAAGCCGGACAAGCTGCCGCCGCAGACCAGTTCGGCCGAATACGAGCTCGAGTATGGCGTTGAGCAGCTCCACATCCACGACCACGAACTCGGCGGCGCGCGCGTCCTGATTCACGATGATCTACTGGCGACCGGGGGAACGGCCGGCGCGCTAGTCGAGCTGATGGCTCGCGCTGGTGCCATTGCGGTAGCTGCGTCGTTCGTCAGTGAGATCCCTGCCTTGGCGGGCCGTGAGGCGCTCGCGCCGCTGCCTGTAACGACGCTTGTGAGCTTCAAATAGGCTCGAATAACGCAAAACTAACAAAACCTTACAAAGTATTGCTAGTTTCTCTCTGACCAGGGACGAATCACGTCCCGCAACCGAGAGGAACGAGCAACGATGAGCGTAACCGACGAGCTACTAGCTAACGCGGCGCAGTACACAGAGAGCTTCGAGAAGGGCCACCTGCCGATGCCACCGGCACGGAAGATCGCGATCGTCGCCTGCATGGACGCGCGCCTACACGTTTACGGGTTGCTTGGGATTGAGGAGGGTGACGCGCACGTGATCCGCAACGCCGGAGGTGTAATCACCGAGGACGAGATTCGTTCGCTGGCGATTTCGCAGCGGCTGCTGGGAACTGAGGAGATCATCCTGATCCACCACACAGACTGCGGCATGCTGACCTTCACTGACGACGATTTCAAAGCCTCGATCCAAGAGGAAACCGGAATCAAGCCACCATGGGCGCCGGAGTCTTTCAGCGACGTTGACGCCGACGTACGCCAATCGCTGGCTCGGATTCAGTCGAGCCCGTTTATCCCGCTGAAGGACAACGTTCGAGGCTTCGTCTACGAGGTTGAGACCGGCGTTCTGCGCGAAGTCGTTTAGCGCAGTTAGTTCGCTCAGTTTGAGGTGCGGCGGTGCTCCACAGACGGGCGCCGCCGCTTCGTTCGTTCGTCAATGGAGCTGAGGGGGCTCGAACCCCTGACCTCCGCCATGCCATGGCGGCGCTCTCCCAGCTGAGCTACAGCCCCAAGTGAGGCGTCAGTGTAGCGGCGCGCGCGTGGGCGCTGCTGCCTGCGGCGGCGAGTAATCTAGCCCGGCAGCCATGAGCGACCACAAATACGACCCACAGGAGATCGAGCCGCGCTGGCAGCAGTTGTGGGAGGAGGAGGGGACCTGGCAGGTCGCCAACCCAATACCCGGCGAGGCAAGCGACTCAAAGAATGAATATGTCCTCGAGATGCTGCCCTACCCGAGTGGCGAGCCGCACATCGGCCACCTCAAGGTTTACTCGGTCGGCGACGCCGTCGCACACTTCAAACGCCGAAATGGTAAGCGCGTGCTCCATCCGATGGGCTACGACGCCTTTGGCCTGCCGGCCGAAAACCACGCGATCAAGACCGGTCAGGCGCCCCGCGTATCGACCGAGGCAGCGATCGCCGAGTTCCAGCGCCAGTTCCGTCGCTGGGGAATCTCGATCGATTGGTCGCGCGAGCTAGCGACCTGCGAGCCCGACTACTACCGCTGGACGCAGTGGATCTTCAATGAGCTGTTCAAGGCCGGGCTCGCCTACCGCCAGCAGGCGCACGTCAACTGGTGCCCGAGCGATCAGACCGTGCTCGCCAACGAGCAGGTCGTCGATGGCTGCTGTGAGCGCTGTGGAGCCGAGGTTGAGATCCGCGAGCTGGAGCAGTGGTTCCTCAAGATCACCGCTTACGCCGACCGCTTGCTCGAAGACCTCGACAGCGTTGATTGGCCGGAGAACGTCAAGACGATGCAGCGCAACTGGATCGGCCGCTCCGAAGGGGCCGAGGTTGTCTTCAGTTGCGATGAACTAGGGACCGAATACCCGGTCTTCACGACCCGCCCCGACACGCTCTTCGGCGCGACCTTCTTCGTGCTCGCTCCCGAGCACCCCGACGTGTTGCGCCTCGCCGAGGGAACCGGGAACGAGCAGGCCGTCGGCGACTACGTCAAGGAGGCGCTCTCGCGCGGCTCCGAATTGCGCGGCGCCGCCGAGCGCGAGAAGACTGGCGTCGCGCTCGGTCGCACCGTCACGAACCCCGTCAATGGCGAGCAGATCCCGGTTTTCGTCGCTGACTACGTGCTGATGGAGTACGGAACCGGCGCGATCATGGCCGTGCCGGGCCATGACGAGCGCGACTACGCCTTCGCCAAAGCCTTTGATCTTCCGATCCGACGCGTAATCGAGGGCGATAACCCCGATGGCGACGCGGACGGGCTGCCGTACGCGGGCGATGGCGTGCTCGTCAATAGCGCGCCGCAGTTCGACGGGCAGCCGAACCGCGAAGCGCTGAAAGAGATCGTCGTCTGGCTGGAGAGCGAAGGGAAGGGCAAGCTGGCCGTCAACTATCGGTTGCGCGACTGGCTGATTAGCCGCCAGCGCTACTGGGGCTGCCCAATCCCGATCGTGCGCTGCCCGCAGTGCGGAATCGTCCCGGTTCCTAACGATCAGCTGCCGGTGATGCTGCCGGTGATCGAGGACTACGCGCCGCAGGGCCAGTCGCCGCTCGCCGCTGCGACCGACTGGGTCAATACCGAATGCCCGAACTGCGGCGGCCCAGCCGAGCGCGAGACCGACACGATGGACACCTTCGTTGATTCGTCCTGGTACTTCCTGCGCTACTGCGACGCGTCGAACGACGAGGCGGCGTGGGACCCGGCGATTCTGCGCGAGTGGATGCCGGTCGACCAGTACATCGGCGGCGTCGAGCACGCGATTCTTCACCTCCTTTACGCGCGCTTCTTCTGCAAGGCCTTGGCCGACCTTGGCCACCTCGACGTAGATGAACCGTTCGCACGGCTCTTCACGCAGGGCATGATCACGCGCGACGGAGCGAAGATGTCGAAGTCGCGCGGCAATGTCGTCTCGCCGCAGGCGATCGTTGACCGCTATGGCGCCGACAGCGCCCGCGCCTACATTCTCTTCATCGGCGCGCCCGACCAGGACGCCGACTGGTCCGACGAGGGGGTCGAGGG
>JBAXGJ010000151.1:0-3839 GCA_037139475.1 Actinomycetes bacterium | reverse complement strand
CTGCATCAGCACGCGCGCCGGGCTGAAGGCGATCTCAACGCTCGGCTCTGCGGCTGCCTCCCAGCCAGCGAGCGCCTCAACGTCGGCCGCCGTAACGTCGCCTTTACCCTCGTTGCGGAGAAGGTTCTCGAGCAGGATCTTCAGCGAAAACGGCAGTCGCGCGACGTCGAATCGCTCGCCGAGCGCATCAACTCGGAAGATCTCCAGCTCACGGCCACCGACCTCGAGCGTCGAGCGGGCGCCAAAGCTGTCAGCCGACATCTGCAGCCTCCGTCGGCTTGCCGCCGCTGGCAAGCAGCCGCCAGAGCGTGACGATTGCCAGCAGGGTCAAGATCACTGCGCTGGCGACGCACCACTGGCAGATCGCCTTGATCGTGAACAGCTCTTGATAAGTGAGGTAACCGCTGTAGAGAAAACCGACGAGGCTCAGGGCGGCGCTGGCGAAGAGCTGAGCGTCGCCGCGCAGCGCCAGCAGCGAGACCAAGATCAGGATGTAGCCGACGAGGCCGAGAACGGCGACCGGCAGCCCGTAAACGTCGGCCCACTCGCTTGTTTGGACTACCTCGCAGCCACCGGTACTGCAAGCCGGCTCAATCCCCGCGTAGTGAACATAGGTCAGGTATGCGGCGATCGCGATGCCTACGACCGCCAAGACGAGCGCAGTTCGATAGAGACGCCGGTCGAGCACTCGCGACTTACTTCAGCAGCGCGTCAAACGCTGCCTTGAAGGCGTCGGCATTACTGATTTCAACCTCAAGCTTCGTGTAAGGGCCGCCGGTCGGGCCGACGACGAACGCTGGCGTTGATGCGACCCCGTACTTCTGCGCACCTGCGGCAGCGGCTGCAAGCGGCAGAGCGGCAGCCGGAGTCGTGCGAAAGGCGTTCGCCTTGGCAGCGTCTACTCCGGCCCCTGCGTAGAGCTTGTTGATGAAAGCGTCGGTCACGTAACCGCTGCGTTCTGTTCCCTGGTTGAAGTAGAAGAGGTGGGTGAAGTTCCACTCCAAGTTCTGCTGGCCTGCTCCTGCTCCCGCGCGCGCCGCAGTCTCTGAGTCGGGGCCGATAAAGGTCAGCGGGGCAAACTCCATCCGCAGCTTCCCAGTGCGGACGTAATCGTTAATCAGCACCGGCATCGTCCCCAGTGCGTACTGCTTGCAGAACGGGCACTGATAATCGGCGTATTCGATCAGCGTCACGGGAGCGTTCGCCTTGCCGAGCGCATTGCCCTGCTGCGGAATACCGTCGAGCATCGCCTTCGTCTCTTTCAGGCCCTGCAACGGCGCGTTGGCTGCCGGCGCGCCGCTGTTGCTGTCACCAGAGCTGACAAGGATCAATATTGCGGCGACCACAACGACGACCGTTACGAGGCCAGCGATCATCACGTTGCGGCGCTTATTTGGGTTGGGTGGGGTATAGGCGGTGCTCATTGCTTCATTCTCGCAGGTTCTAAATCAAGGCGACTCTGATCGGGAAGCAAGCCCGCCTCGTAGTCTGCGTAGAGCGATGAGTGAGAACGTTTGGGACTACCCGAGGCCGCCGCGTCTGGAGCCGTGCAAGCGGCGCGCAAGGGTCGAATTTGGCGGCCAAATCATCGCCGACAGCAGCCGTGCGCTGCGCGTGCTCGAGACCAGCCACCCGCCGGTCATCTACATCCCGGCCGAGGATTTCGTCGCCGGGGCTCTAGTCCCATCCGATGCTAACTCCACGTTCTGCGAATTCAAAGGGCACGCCGATTACCTTGACGTCAGCGCTGGCGGCAAGGTCGCCGAAGCTGCGGCTTGGACCTACCCGCGCCCAGTCGACGCCTACGCAGCGCTAGCCGAGCATGTCGCCGTCTATCCCGAGAAGATGGATCGCTGCCTGCTCGATGACGAAGTTGTTCGCGCGCAGGAAGGCGACTTCTACGGCGGCTGGGTCACCGACGAGATCGAGGGCCCGCTGAAGGGCGGACCCGGCACTCGCGGCTGGTAATAGGCTTAGCTCGATCAATCCCACCTGAGAGGTACCCGTGGCAAAAAACAAGCAGCAGCTAACCGTAGACCCTGTTTTCGCGCGCCCCGGTGACAGCGACGACTTCTCGAAGTACAAGCTTCCACCTGCGCCGATGCTCCCTGAGGCGGCTTACCAAATTGTCCACGACGAAGCGATGCTCGACGGCAACGCGCGGCTCAACCTCGCCACCTTCGTCAGCACAACGATGGACGACCAAGCATCAAAGCTCTACAGCGAAGCGTTCGACAAGAACATGATCGATAAGGACGAGTACCCGGCGACCGCTGAGATCGAGGATCGTTGCTGGAAGATCATCGCCGACCTGTGGCACGCGCCCAACCCGGAGAAGACGATCGGTACCTCGGCGATCGGCTCGTCGGAGGCCTGCATGCTCGGCGGCCTCGCGCTGAAGCGCCGCTGGCAGCAGGCACGTCGCGCGGAAGGCAAGTCAACCGAGAAGCCCAACATCATCATGAGCAGCGCCGTCCAGGTTGTTTGGGAGAAGTTCGCCAACTACTGGGACGTTGAGCCGCGCTACGTTCCAATCTCACTCGAACACAAAACGCTTGACGGCCATGAGCTTGAGAAATACGTCGACGAAAATACGATCGGCCTCGTGGCGATCATGGGCGTCACCTACACCGGAATGTACGAGCCGGTCAAAGAGATCGCGGCGGCACTCGACAAGATCGAGAAGAAGACCGGTTTCAACGTGCCGATCCACGTCGACGCAGCCTCAGGCGGCTTCATCGCGCCGTTCCTGCAGCCCGAACTGGAGTGGGACTTCCGCATCAAGCGCGTCCACTCGATCAACACCAGCGGCCACAAGTACGGGCTCGTATACCCAGGCCTCGGCTGGGTTGTTTGGCGCAAGCGCGAGTACCTGCCTGATGATCTGATCTTCAAGGTCACCTACCTCGGCGGCGAGATGCCGACGCTGGCGATCAACTTTTCGCGCCCCGGCGCTCAGGTGCTGCTGCAGTACTACCTCTTCATGCGGCTCGGCTTTGGCGGATACCGCGACGTTCAGGCCAGCTGCCGCGACGTGGCCAAGTACCTGTCGAAAGGGATCGAAAAGATGGGTCCGTTCAAGCTCTGGAACGACGGCTCCGACATTCCTGTCTTCGCTTGGTACCTAAAGAAGAGCGCCAGCCCCAACTGGGATCTCCACGATCTCTCCAACCTGCTTCGCCAGAAGGGCTGGCAGGTGCCGTCCTACCCGATGCCCGATGACATGCCCGAGCTAACCGTTCAGCGCGTCGTCGTTCGCTCCGGGCTCTCTTTCGATCTCGCCGACAGCCTGCTGGGCGACATGCGCGTCGCTGTTGAGTACCTCGACGCGCTCGACGGGCCGCTGCCACGCAAAGGTCGCGAGATCAGCGGCTTTGCGCACTAACGTCGCTGCTAGAGAGCGAGGCCGGTCAGGTCGCAAAGGAGGCGCGCCGCCACGCTGCTGGTGCGCGCGGTAGCCGGCGGTGGGCCACCACCGGGAGGGCCGCCACCAGGTGGGCCGCCCATGTTCGGCATCCGTGTGATCAGCGACGAGTCAACCTTGCCGTGGAAGCAGCGGATCGAAGAGGTCGCGTTGTTCGTTCCCGGAAGCACGTAGTGGTAGATCCCATTCGGGAACTCCGGCGTCGCGCTCGTGATCCCGTTGCACTTATCAAGCTTCGAAACCGAGATGACCTTGCCCTTGATGTCGCGCTTGCCGTAAATCGGGAAGCCATCGAAGGCAACTCCGAGGATGTGCGACGGGCCGGTTGAAGTATCAACTGTCTTCGAAACGCAACCTGGGAGGGCGTGGTAGTGATACTGACCGCCTCCGTTGCCCATCGCGGGGGTTGAGTGGC
>JBAXGJ010000150.1:0-3868 GCA_037139475.1 Actinomycetes bacterium | reverse complement strand
GAGCAGGACTACTTCGAGGCCTTGCGATCAGTGAGGCGTCAACTTGACTCTCTAGACGTGAAGCTGTTGGTCAACGGCGCACGCCGCGACGTTTGGTAGGTGAGGGATGTTTCCGCTGGTGTTTGATCTTGTCCTCGTGACGTCTCTGTTGGGATGATCGTGACGTTGTGTTCGCAGCGCGGTGGATCCGAATGGCTTCTGGCCGCGACTAGTTTCAGGATTTCCAATGGACGCGTTGACCTTTGCGGATCGTCAGTTCGTCGTGTTGGGCAAGCTTAAGTCGAGGTCGCGTGAGGTGGCCGAGGAAGCCATCGTTGCTGCGGGTGGGCACGTCGGACAGGAGATTGGCGCCGGAATCGATGTGGCCATTGTGGGGCTGAGACCAGGCGGCAAACTCCACAAGGCAGAAGCCCTTGGGGTCGAAATTTGGGATGAGGCGCAGTTTGAGGCCGCGTTGGCGGCGCATCGTGGGGACGACCCGGTTGAGGACTCCTCCGAGGTATCGGCTGGCGTGAAAGTGGGCGAGCCCGGGAATGGCACGCTAGGTTCGTCCGATGTCCAATGGATAGACGACAGTTTGGAACTGAGGCGGGCGCTGTCGCGGCATCCGAACACCCCTCCAAATGTCCTGGAAGAACTCGCTTTAGACGAGGACGACGAAGTTCGCAAGGCCGTTGTCCGGCATAGAAATACCCCCACGCGGATAGTTGTTGAAAGAGCGAACGGCAGGTTGTTTGAGCGTGAGGCGGCGGCCGGGAATCCCGATGTTGCGAGTGCCGTCCTCGAGGAATTGGCGGGGGACAAGAGCATCGAGGTTCGACGAGCCGTGGCCGGTAACTTGGCAGCCTCGGCGAGTCTCCTAAAGCAACTGGCCAGTGACAACAGTGCTGATGTTCGTCAAGCCGTGGCAAGCAACCCGGGTGCGCCTCCTGCCGTGCTCCTCACGCTGGTGGCGGACGACAGCTTTGATGTCCTTCGAGCGCTCGCTGGTAACACCTGCCTGTCAGCCGGTGCGCTAAAGCAACTTGCTGCTCAGGGAGATTTGGAAATCTCTCGTGCCTTGGCGGGCAACCCGCGGACCTCAGGGAAGATCCTCACGGACTTAGCCATGAGCGACAGTGCGGAAATCCGTGAAGTGGTTGCCGCCAATTCGTCTACGCCGGCAGTGGTCCTCGTCGCGTTGGGAATCGATCCGGATGTGACGGTTCGAGCAGGTGTGGCGGCGAATGGCAAGACGCCAAAGCGAACGCTGAAGATGCTCGCAAACGATGCGACCTACTCGGTACGCAGGTCTGCCGCAGCGAGCCTCGGAACCTCGCAGCAAGTGGACGCATCGCTCGGGACTGATGATCGTCAGGCCAGCTATCGTGTCACATCGGAATTGCTCGTCTTGCCGGTGCAAATGTCGCGGATTACTAGGGACAAGGATGTACAACTGCGCGCAGCGGTAGCCGGGCATCCGGACACGCCTCCGTCTGTGGTTCTGCAGTTGGCTCGTGATCGGGCGTCGGCCGTCCGTTCCGCTGCGTGTGCAAATCCGGCCATGCCCCTAGAAAGTCTCAAGGAACTGGCACAGGACGAGTCAATGAAGGTGCGCTTGGCCGTCGTAAGCAACCCAGAGTGCTCGCGGGAGCTTCTAACCTTGGCCGCGAGCAACCTGCGTCGAGTCGCGTGTGACAAGGAAGACAGGGTCCAGGCGCAAGAGAACAGAGGAGGGCGACGGCAGCGTTCCGCTGCGGAAACTCACGAGACCGTGGTCCTGCGCGAGCAAGAACGTGTGCCCGTCGAAACAGGTGACGTTGTCCCTAGCGAACCGGTGGCGCGAGGTGGCCAATCGATGCGCGTCATCACTCTGAAGTTCGGTAGCAGGTGTCGAGAGTGCAACGCCGCTCTTGAGGCGGGGTCACCCGCTTGGTGGGCCAAAGGCGAGCCACCGGTTTGTATGAAATGCGGACAGGCGAGTCCGGCCGCTTCTGCAACTGAGTCGACTCAGATAACTGCTCGACGTTTGTCGACGAGTGCACCGCCGGCGGCACGAGACGGCGTTCCTATGAAATCCATCCACCTCAAATTCGGCGCCTTGTGTCGGAGTTGCGACGACATGATCCAGACGGGTGAGCTCGCTTGGTGGGCAAAGGATGAACGTCCGTTGTGCATCCGTTGCGGCGAGGTGGCCAGTGCGTTGGGACTGCAGTCCTTGCAGGTAGATCTCGACGAGACGAGCGATTTCGCGGCCTTCGTGGAGCGAGGAGGGACTCTCGAAGAAGCCCTCCGCCTACAAGCTCGAGGTGTCGACGTCGGCTATGTGGCACATTTTCTCGCCAACGGAGGGTCATTGGAGGGCTTTTACGAACGTCGCTGGGAAGGCATGAGCTCGGTAACCAAGCGTTTGAAATCCAAAAAGGTCGGCGAACGGATCGATGCAGCACTGCAGGGAGTGGAACTTGGCCTCATAACAATTGATGAGGCTCATACGGCTATCAGTCGATCTAAGGAGGGTGCTTACACATTCGCGCTCCGATGGTTGAGAACGGGCGTCGACCTCTACTTCCACGTCATGGTGCGCCTCAAATACTCAAAAGGCTTGTCACAGGCCCTTACCCATCTGATCGAGACTGAACAATGGCTAAATAGGTCGTTGGTTTTACGTGTCCTGGAACTCAAGGACACCGACAGCGCACAACAGATTTGCGAACTCGTGGACCTTGACCCGGACATGCTTGACGCGCTTTCGCGCGTGCCCAGCAGACGACACTTAACCGGCCACGACTGGATGCCCCCCTCGGAAGTTCCCGCAGGCTGGGTCGTCCATTACAACTCTTGGCGGGGTCTTTCTTTTCATCCAAAGATCATTGCGGCACTAAATCCTCTGAGTCGACAAGAGACCTTGGCGCGGCTCGCCAAAGATAAGTTCTCTGAAGTTCGCAGAGGGGTGGCCGCGAATCCTGCTGCCGGGTCGGACACCCTGATGCGACTGGCGCTGGATCCCGACGGGCAGGTTCGAGCGTCCGTGGCGGGAAACAGAAGTGCTAGCAACGAAGTGCGGGCCGCCGCTGTCCTCGTTGGAGTTTCCTAATGGATATCAATCACGAATCCGAAAAGTTGGATGCCTCGCCGACTCTCACCTCACCGCTCGCGCGTGACGGGAGGCCGATGCGGTTGATTGCGCTGAAGTTCCATGGCACGTGTCGTTCTTGTCGTAGCGACTTGTCTGTGGGTGTGTCGGCGTGGTGGGCGAAGGGTGAGCCGCCGGTTTGTGTGGAGTGTGCTTTGGGCGGCCAGACCGAGGAGGCTGATTCGTCTCCGGTGGCTGCTGCGGATGTGTCGCAGGTGTCTGACTCCGTTGGCAGTGAAGCTCACGTTCCGTTGGGTATGGATGGTCGACCGATGAGGCTGATCGCGCTGAAGTTCCCGAGTGCATGTCGGGTGTGCAAGAACGGGTTGGACGCGGGGGCATCCGCGTGGTGGGCGAAGGGCGAGAATCCACTTTGCCCCGACTGCGGAACTCACGAAACCACCTACGGTGCGGTCGACGCGTCAGTCGCGACAAGCGACGGCCAGCGGGAGTCTGTGGGCGGCCACCAGAGTTCAGAAGACGTTAAGGCTCCACTTGATCGGTCAGGTCGCCCAATGCGATTGATATCGCTGAAATTCTCCGGGGCCTGTCCAACCTGTTCGACTGATTTAGGTGAGGGCACCTCGGTGTACTGGTCTAAAGGTGAGGTCGCGATCTGCGTCGACTGCGCGTGGCAGGGGAGACGGGCGCCACGCTCGCCGGACGGTGATCCTCTCTATTTGCGATGGAACGGCCGAGGGCATAAGACCTGTGACGGGTGCTGGGCGGAGATCCGGCACGGTGAACTTGGTT
>JBAXGJ010000149.1:0-3876 GCA_037139475.1 Actinomycetes bacterium | reverse complement strand
TCTTGGTTCTCCTCTTGGCCGTTCTCGTCTTCGGCATCTTTGGGACGCTATCGATCCTGAAAGACGTGCCGACGACCCTCGCCGGGTCTGGGATTTCTGGATCTGGATCGGCTCCGGCTGTGGTCACGGCGACCGCTAGCGGAACAGTCAGCTCGCTGTCGCAAACTGACTCGTCTTACAAGAAGGGCGCAGTCCTTGCGCAGGTGCGCCCGCTCTCCGGAGGGGCATCGGTTCCCCTCTTGGCTGAGACGGCGTTGATTCTGACTCAATGGAGTGTGATCGACGGATCGCCAGTCAGCGCCGGTGATGCCGTCGCGCTAGCGGACACGACGGGCGGCACAACCTCGTATGGAGGCACTGCCACGACCACGACGAGCTCACTGGCAGCAATTAGCTGGCTCTCTGCAGACGATGTCTCGACAGTTAAGGCGTCCAAAGCGCTGTCATTGCAAGTGAACGGCAAGAGCTACCCAGTGAAGGTTGGCAACATCAACAACTTCCAGAGCAGCGAAGCCCAGATTGCCCTATTGACCGGTAATCCGACTCAGGCGAGTCAAATCATCAACTCAACAGACGGTCTCGCTTATCAAGTCTCGTTCGAGTTCACAAACTCTTCGGATTCGCAGGACAGTGCAAACAGCGGATCGGTAGACGACGTTGGAACGATTGTGATTACGGAGGTTGAAGCCGATCCCTTGACCGTGCTCTTCGGCGGGGGCGCCTGACGTGGAGAGCGAGAGCGGCGCGGCGGTCTTAGACGCGCCACCAGAAGCGCCTAGCACCGCGGTCACGACGGACGGAGTCCGGAAGGTTCCAACGATCCTCCAGATCGAGGCGGTTGAGTGCGGCGCAGCCTCCCTCGGCATGATCGCGGCGAGCTTCGGCAAGTGGGTGCCGCTCTCTGACTTGCGAAAGGATTGCCGTGTATCGAGGGATGGTGCCTCTGCAACCGGAATCATTGAAGCGGCTGAAATCCTTGGATTGCAGACCGACGCAAAGCGCGCGTCAACTGAAGAGCTGCAGGGGGCTGCGGTCCCGGGGGTCGTCTGGTGGAAGAAGAGGCACTTCGTCGTCCTTGAGGGGGCTAAGAACGGCAAGTTTTTCGTAAACGACCCGGCGCTGGGGAAGCAAACCTACGCCCAAGATTATTTCGACCAGAACTACTCGGGTGTCATCATCTCGCTCAAGCCCGGCGAGTCATTCACTAAGGGCGGCAAGCCATTCAGCTCGATGGCGAGTTTGGGACGTCGACTGCCGCCGGTCCGCAAAGGGGTCATCTTCGCGCTGATTGCGGGCCTGCTCGCGATGATCCCCGGACTCGCGCTTGCTCCGATTAGCTCCCTATTCGTGGACGACGTTCTGGGCTCCGGAAGTAAAGAGCTGCTGCCCTTCTTGATTGCGACGCTAGTCGTCGTCTTCATCTCGCGAGTTCTTCTGATCGGCCTCGAGTATGCAGCACTGACGCGAGTTCAGGCGAAGCTGGCGTTCGAGAACAACGCTGAGTTTCTACTCCGCCTGTTCCGTCTACCACTGCTGTTCTTTGCGAGCCGGAACATCGGCGACCTAGTCCAACGGATGGGCTACTCGAGTGCTGTCGCTCAGCTGCTAGCAGGCCAATTAGCCAGCTCAATAATCAGCGTCATCGCGCTGGCCGCGTACGTGGCATTGATGTTTTATTACAACTGGATTTTGGCCCTGATCGTGCTCGTTCTCTCGGCCCTCAATGTTGTCGCTCTGCGCGCCGTGATCCGCCGACGTACGGTCGGCCAGGGGCTGCTGATGAGTGAATCCGGGCATCTCCAAAGCATCACAATCGGGAGTATTCAGTCAATCAGCACGCTCAAAGCGAGTGGCCTTGAAGAAGATGCGTTTGGCAAATGGACAGGGCAGCAAACGCGCGTAGTCACAGCCGAAGCCTCTTTCGTAACGCCAACCGCGGTTATCAGCGCCGTTCCAACAGTCCTCACGATGTTCACGTCCGCCGCAATCCTGGTGATCGGGGCGATGCTCGTCTCGGCGGGCGATCTGGCCCTCGGCGGCTTACTTGCATTCCAGTCTCTGGCAGCCGGCATCGTCGGTCCGATCACGACGCTCGTCGGGGCTGCTAGCCAAATTCAAACAATTGAAACCGATCTCGAGCGCCTCGATGACGCTCTCGCAAATCCACTCGACTCGCGCTTCCTCGCGGGTTCGGAGCAGCCCGGGCTGAGCGATGTGAAGTCGGCATCGATCGTGCCAATGACCGGAGAGGTAACGCTCAGCAGCGTTCAGTTTGGCTACACAGATGGCGATCCGCCACTCGTTGACGGGCTCGACCTAACATTGCCGGCCGGGCACCGCGTAGCGCTGGTCGGGCCATCTGGCGCAGGAAAGAGCACGATTGGGAATCTGATAGCCGGGCTCTACGTGCCATGGTCGGGCTCGGTTACCTTCGACGGACGAGAGTTGGTCGAGATCAGTCCCGACGTGCTCGCGAGCGGACTCGCCAAGGTTGACCAAACAGTGATGCTGTTTGAAGGGACCGTGCGCGAGAACCTCACGATGTGGGACGACTCCGTGTCGGACGATGCGATTAAGAAAGCGCTTGCTGATGCACAAGTTCTTCAGCAAGTGCTGCGACGCCCAGGAGGTCTCGACGCCGACGTGCTCGAGGGCGGTCTCAACTTCAGTACTGGAGAGATCCAGCGCCTGGAGATAGCGCGGTCGTTGGTGCGTAGCCCGAGCCTTCTGATCATGGACGAGGCGACGAGCTTCCTCGATACGGACACCGAGAAGGCAATGGATGACGCGATTCGCGCACGTGGCTGCTCGACCGTCATCATCGCCCATCGGCTTAGCACGATCCGCGACGCCGACGAGATAATCGTGCTCGGTAGAGGCGGCAAGGTGCTCGAACGCGGCAGCAACGACGAGTTAGTCGCTGCTGGCGGCGAGTACGCAAAGCTCGTCGCCGAGGCAGGGGAGGGCGGCGATGTCGGAACTTAAGTCGGTCTCGCTGAAAGAGGTGCAGCAGGTGACGGTCGAATCCGGCACTGCGAATATTTTTCTCGTGGCGGCTAGCGGCGAGAGGTGGCCATTCGCCACAGTCGATGGCCCGATGCTGGTCACAGGGCCATCGGCAGGGGATCACGACCTGCTTGTAGTCGCAAACATTAACGCTGTCCTGACAGCAGAAGATGGTCAAATCCAGGACGAAGCGATCGGCCAGTGGCGCGAGCTTCTTGCTCAGCTGCACGATGAGAAGGCGGAGTCGGTGAGGGCGCTTGACCGTCGCGGATTGGCCGATTTCCTAGAGCAAGCGTTAATAGACACTGTCGCTGAGTTGCAGGCAGCTGACGCGGCCGCAGTCGAGTCAGCGCGCCAGGTAGATGCGATGATTACCGCCAACGCTGTCGCGCGCATTGAAGCTGACATCGCCGACCCCACGCGCGCGAGCAGGTCGTCTAACGAGCTGCCCTCTTTCTCGCGTGAGGTCACGGCGATGAGGGTTGCCGGTCAATGGCTCGGCGTAGATGTTCCGGAACCCCCTCACCTCGCCGGAGTCGACAGAGACCCGCTCCGGGCAGTCGCACGCGCCTGTGGCGTTAGCACGAGGGCGATCCAGCTGAGAGAAGGATGGACCAAGGAGGCCGCCGGTGCATTGATCGGGTCGATCGAAAGCGATGATGGCGGGCTCGAACCGGTTGCTCTTTTGCCAGCGCGTAAGGGCTACGTGTACCAGAGCTACGAGATGCCACTGCCGCTTCCCTACGTCGAAGCAGACGGCCCAGAGTTGATGAATGTCGTCGAGGTTTACCAGCCGCTGCCGCGTGACCGGGAAGCGACCCTTAGCGACCTGGCGAAGATTGCGTTGCGCGGTACGGGGCGTACCTGCAC
>JBAXGJ010000148.1:0-3903 GCA_037139475.1 Actinomycetes bacterium | reverse complement strand
ACCCCCTACTACAACTAGCCCTTTAATAAGGACAGACCTTGAAGATTTCATCATCTACATCAGAGCTGCTTCATCATCTACAGACGCTGGCGCGCGTAGCTTCAACTCGCAGCGCAATCCAGGCACTCTCGGGAGTAAGAATCGTCGCTGAAGAGAGCGGTATCGAACTACAAGCGACCGACACCGAGCTCTCTATCCGCGTTCCCTTGACAGGAACCGTCGAACGGCCAGGGTCAGTTGTGCTTCCAGCTCGGCTTCTACTCGAAGTCGTTCGCCAGCTAGGTGCGCCAGAGGTTTCGCTTGAGCTGCGCAGCGAAGAGCAAGACGTAGAGGTTCAATCAGGGACGGCCCAATATCACCTGCGCACGCTGCGTTTGGAGGATTTTCCTGAGCTTCCAAGCGCCGGTGGCGACACTCAGCTAGCAATGCCAGCCGCCGCTTTCATCGAAACGATCGCCCGCGTATCCCGTTCGGCCTCACGTGACGAGACGCGCCCGATCCTGACCGGCGTATTGGTCTCCGCAAGCGGAAACGAACTGCGGATGGTTGCGACCGACTCATACCGGCTGAGTGTTAAGGAGACGGCGCTTGACGAGCCGCTGAAGGAAAGCTTTGAGGCCAACGTGCCGGCCCGGGCGCTGGAAGAGCTGGCGCGCCTGGTCGAGCCGGAGACAGACTCGATCTCGATTGGAGTCAGTGCCAACCAGGTCGTCTTTGAAGTTGGCGCCGTAGCTCTCTCGTCAAGGCTGATCGACGGGCAGTTCCCCAACTACCAGCAGCTGCTCCCTGACGCGTTTGAACACGAGCTGACGATCTCAACCGAAGAATTCCTCACCGTGGCTCGTCGGATCGCGCTGCTGGCGCAAAAAAACGCGCCGCTGCGCCTCTCCTTCACTGAGGGCGAACTAACGCTCTCTGCCCAAACCCCTGATGTCGGCGAAGCGAAGGACACGTTGCCTGTTCCGTTCGCTGGCGAACCAATGGAAATCGGCTTCAACCCTGAGTTTTTGGTCGCTGGGCTCGAGAGCACTACGGCCGAAGACGTAATCTTGAAGCTCATCAACCCATTACGGCCGGGACTGATCGTCTCAGCCGACGGCAGTGGGTTCCTCTACTTGATTATGCCGATCCGCTTGAACGTCTAATGAACCTAGTTCGGCGGCTCCGTGTGCGCGACGTTCGCTGCTACGAGTCGGCCGAAATCACGCTAGGCGAGCGCCTGACGGTGATTTACGGCGCTAACGGCGCCGGCAAGACGAATCTGCTTGAGGCGCTCTATTTCGGCTGCACGGGCCGTTCCTGCCGAACTTCTAACGATCGCGAGTTCGTTCGTTTCGATCAAAGCGCAGCGCGGGTCGAGTTTGATCTCGATGGCGACGATGGCCCGCACGAACTCGCGGTTGGCTTTGAGCCAGGGCAGCCGCGCCACGTGACGGCCGACGGTGGCCCGGTCGAGCGCTTAGTTGACGTTCCCTTCCGGCCGCTGGCCTGCGTCTTCTTGCCCGATCGCTTGGAGCTAATTAAGGGAGCTCCGTCGCTGCGCCGTGACCATCTCGATCAGCTCGTTGCTGGGCTCTGGCCGGCGCGAGCCGCCGTTCGCCGTGACTACGGCCAAGCGCTGGCGCAGCGCAACGCGCTGCTGGCACGGATCCGTCACCAAGGAGTCGACCCAAGCGAGCTCGACACCTGGGACTTAGAACTCGGTCGCCAAGCAATAGCGCTGCGTACTGAGCGCGCGAGAGCGGTCGAACTGGTGGGCGCGCCGGCGCAGGAGATAGCCGATGAGTTGGGCCTGCCAGGGGGCCTCGAGCTGCGTTATCGCCCGCGCAGTCAGGCCGACAGCGCTGAAGCGTTCGCCGCCGAGCTGGCCGAGCGGCGCAGCTCCGACCTTGAGCGCGGCTTCAGTGGCCACGGCCCGCACCGAGATGAGCTGCTACTGAGCCGCGAGGGCCGCGAGCTGCGGATCTACGGATCACAAGGCGAGCAGCGAGTGGCTCTGCTGGCGCTGCTGCTGGCCGAGCGACAGGTGCTCACTGAGGAGCGCGGCCAAACGCCGCTGCTCTTGCTCGACGATGTGATGAGCGAGTTGGACGCCGAGCGCCGTGAGCGGCTGGTCGAGCGAATTACCGCTTCGGGGCAATCTGTCGTCACGACGACTGAGCTCGAACACGTGCCGACCGGAGAAGATCCTGGCGTAGCGCGGGTCGAGGTAAGCGGCGGCGTGATCGATCAGCAGGTAGCGGCATGAGTCGCCAGCGCCGCTCGCCGCGCAACGCCGCCAGCTCAATTCGTGAGCTCGCCGACCGGCTCGCGCCGGCGACAACCTTGGCTCAAATCCAGCGTCACTGGCTGGCAGCTGTTGGCGATGCTGTCGCCGCTCAGGCAACTCCGACCGGCGAAGCAGGCGGCGTCCTCACCGTGACTTGCTCGAGTGCCGTCTGGGCACAGGAAATTGACCTAATGAGTGTCACCTTGATCGCATCTCTAAACAGCGCTCTGGGGAGCGATCAGGTCGTCTCATTGCGCTGCCAAACGGTGGCCGCGAAGAGCTGGTCGCACGAGACTGCGCAGTAAGCCGCAGAGCGCGTAACAGAAGCGCTCAGATCAGCCGATATTTACGGCGTTTTTCGCCCCTTGGGAGAGGCCGGTACCGCCTCTCAGAGTGCTATTGTTCTGGATACCAATTGTAGAGGCCTCGATCCCGCGAAAACCCCGCAGGAATCGGGGTTTTTGCCTGTTATCGGAGCCAAATGACCCCAGCTGACAAGAGTTCGAGCAAGGACGCCACAAAATCGAAGACGACCGGCAGCTACGGCGCCTCCGATATTACCGTCCTCGAAGGGCTCGAAGCGGTCCGCAAACGGCCAGGAATGTACGTCGGCTCAACCGGCGTACGCGGACTCCACCACCTTGTCTACGAGGTCGTCGACAACTCCGTCGATGAGGCGCTCGCCGGCCACTGCAGCTCGGTCGAGGTGACGATCCACGCCGACAACTCGGTGACCGTGATCGACGACGGCCGCGGCATCCCAGTCGAGATGCACAAGAAGGAGAAGCGGCCGGCCGTTGAGGTCGTACTGACCGTTCTCCACGCCGGTGGCAAGTTCGGAGACGGCGAGGGCTACAAGGTCTCCGGTGGCCTCCACGGCGTTGGCGTCTCTGTCGTCAACGCGCTCAGCGAAGAGCTGGCGATCGACGTCAGCCGCGAAGGCTTCCACCACACTCAGAACTACGCCCGCGGCGCCCCGCTGGCACCGCTGGAGAAGGGTGGCCCCACCGATCAGACCGGCACCTCGATCACCTTCCTTCCCGACGCCAGCATCTTCGACGAGACCGAGTTTGACTTTTCGATCCTCGAGCAGCGTCTCCGTGAAACGGCCTTCCTAACCCGTGGCCTGAAGATCTCGCTTACCGACGAGCGCGGTATCGGCGCAACGGTTGAGTTCTGCTACGAGGGTGGGATCAAGGATTTTGTCTCCTACCTGAACGAGAACAAGGAGCCGATTCATCCGAAGGTCGTTTACTTCTCAGATGAAGGCAAAGAGGGTGCGATCGAGTGCGCGCTGCAGTGGAACGCCTCCTATCAGGAGTCGGTCTTCTCTTTTGCCAACAACATCAACACGCACGAGGGCGGCTCGCACCTTTCAGGCCTGCGTTCAGCGCTCACGCGGACGTTGAACAAGTACGCGCGCGACAAGGGCGAATTGAAAGAGAAGGACGACAACCTCAGCGGCGAGGATGTGCGCGAGGGTCTGACTGCCGTGCTCTCGGCGAAGTTGACCGATCCGCAGTTTGAGGGACAGACGAAGACGAAGCTAGGCAACCCCGGGATGCAGGGTTTTGTCGAGGGGATCGTCAACACGAAGCTGGCTGAGTTCCTCGAGGAGAACCCTGCCGACGCGC
>JBAXGJ010000147.1:0-3930 GCA_037139475.1 Actinomycetes bacterium | reverse complement strand
CTGTGGCTTTCGCTCGTCAGCCCCGCCGCTGTTGAACGAATCGAGAAGATTGCTGGCTCAGGGCGCTGGATTCCGACGTTCCTGTCGCTGAAGACGGCGCTCGACAGTTCGCGCAAGGATCAGACTTACAACACGCCCGCGATCGCGACGCTCTTTATGCTCGCGGAGCAGCTCGACTGGATGAACGGGCTCGGCGGGCTCGACGCCTGTGTGGCGCGAACCAGCGACTCTTCTGACCTTCTCTACGGCTGGGCTGAGGCCTCTGACTATGCAACGCCGTTCGTAAGTGACGCTGCCAAGCGCTCGCTGGTAGTCGGCACAATCGACCTCCACGACTCTGTCGACGCGGCCGCCGTGGCCTCCGTTCTTCGAGCCAACGGATTGGTCGACGTTGAGCCATATCGCAAGCTTGGGCGAAACCAGCTGCGCGTCGCAATGTTCCCGGCAATTGAGCCCTCCGACGTCGCCGCGCTGACCGAATGCATCGATTGGGTCGTCGCCAACGCCGAAGTCGGGACTCCTGATGAGTGAGCCGACGCGCGTCCTCGTCTGCGAGAAGATCGGCGACAGCGGCGTCGATCTGTTGCGCGAAGCTGGCTTTGAGGTTGAGCTCGGTGTCGATTGGGACCGCGACACGCTGCTTGCGAATGTTGATCGTTTCGACGGGCTGTTGATCCGCTCGGCAACAAACGTCGACGCAGAGTTGCTCGAGCGCGCGACGACGCTGAAGGTCGTCGGTCGCGCCGGAGTAGGCGTCGACAACGTTGACGTCGACGACGCGACCAAGCACGGCGTGATCGTCGCTAACGCGCCGGAATCGAATGTCGTCACTGCGGCTGAGCACACAATGGCGCTGCTGCTCTCCCTAGCTCGGAATGTGCCGCAGGCGCACGGGGCACTGACCGCAGGCCGCTGGGAGCGCTCTGAGCACTCCGGCGTCGAGCTGCTTGACAAGACGCTAGGCATCCTCGGTTTCGGGCGCATCGGCCAGCTTGTCGCCGCGCGCGCGCAGGCGTTCGGCATGCATGTCCTCGCCTTCGACCCGTTCATCGGCGCCGAGCGCTACCGCGAGCTTGGCGTCACTCAGGCCGAAAGCGCAGAGCAGCTCTACTCCGAGTCCGACTTCATCACGCTCCACCTCCCTAAGACGCCAGAAACAGAGGGCTGGCTGAACGCCGAAGCTTTCGCCAAGATGAAAGATGGCGTCAGAGTCCTGAATGTTGCTCGCGGACCGCTAATCGTCGATCAAGACCTCCAAGACGCGCTCGACTCAGGCAAGGTCGCAGGCGCAGCGCTAGACGTCTTCCAGAGCGAGCCGATCACAGAGCACCCTCTATTCGGCTACCCCAACGTGATCGTGACGCCCCACCTCGGCGCCTCAACGAGCGAGGCTACAGACCGGGCTGGCTTCCAAGCCGCCGAGCAGGTGGTTGCAGCCCTCAGTGGCATGGGAGTGACCAGCGCCGTCAATGTTCCCTCGGTGGCACCGGAGGACCTCGAGGTGCTCGGACCCTTCCTGCCACTCTGCCATCACCTCGGCAAACTGGTGTCGGCACTGGCTGAGGGTGGGGCGGTAGAACGGATTGAGGTCGAGTACTTCGGCCGCATCGCCGAGCGCGACTGCCGCCCGCTGACTACAAGCGTGCTGCTCGGCCTGCTCGAAGGACGCACCGAGGAAGCCGTCAACGAGGTGAACGCCCCGTCGATCGTCGCCAAGCGCGGGATCGTCGTCTCCGAGACCAGCCGCACCAGCGCCCGCGACTTCACCGAGCTCGTGCGAGTGACGCAGATCTCAGGCGAAGAACGCACCCGCGTAGTCGGCACGACGCTAGGGCGTCGCCACCGGCCGCACCTGCTCGAATTGTGGGACCGCCGCTTCAACCTCCAGCTCCACGAGCACCTTGTGTTGTTCCAATACGAAGACGTCCCGGGGATGATCGGCCACGTCGGCGTAGTGCTCGGCGAGAATGGGATCAACATCGACAACGCCGCAGTCGGCTACGACCCGAACGGCGAAGATGATGCTGCGCCCGCGACTCGCGCAGTGATGGTTCTGACGACCAGCACGCCGGTACCGCCGGAAGTTGTCGCTCAGGTAGCGGAACACCCCGGCATCGTTACCGGCCGCGCAGTAGACCTCGACTGAACGAGTCCACGCCGCTCGGCTTGCGCCGGCCCCGTTAAGAGCGTAGTTTCGTGCAATGGCCACAGAGTCAGTTCCGACATCGGCCGATATGCCAGCTGGCTCTGAGCCGGGGGATAAGGGCCTTAAGTCGAACGCGATCGGGTTCGTTTCTGGCGTCGTCATTGGCGTTGCGTCGACGGCCCCCGGCTACTCGCTTGCCGCCTCACTTGGCCTCGTTGTCGCCGTAGTCGGAGTAGGGGTCCATGCCCCGGTGATCATGATCGTTGCGTTTATTCCAATGCTGTTGATCGCCGCCTCCTACTACTGGCTCAACCGCGCCGACCCGGACTGCGGAACAACGTTCTCGTGGGTCACGCGCGCAATGGGCCCCGGCCTGGGCTGGATCGGCGGCTGGGCGATCATCGTTGCCGACGTGATTGTGATGGCCAACCTTGCTCAGATCGCGGGGCTCTACCTCTTCCTGCTGATTGGCATTGACGCTCCATCGACCATCGCCGTGACGATCGTCGGCGTGCTCTTCATCGCCGCGATGACCTGGATCTGCGTGATCGGAATCGAGCTCAACGCCAAGACGCAGATTGGGCTGCTCGCTGCCGAGCTGATCACGCTCGCGATCTTTGCCGTTGTAGCGCTCGTCCGCGTCTACGCCGGTGACGCGCCGAGCACATCCGTCAAGCCGTCACTTGAGTGGTTCAACCCGGCAGGCCTCGGTTCCGTTACTGCGCTTACGACCGGAGTGCTACTCGCGGTCTTCATCTACTGGGGATGGGACACGACCGTCACCGTCAACGAGGAGACCGAAGACTCAGCCGAGACCCCTGGACGCGCGGCAATTGTGTCGGTCCTTGTGCTCGTTTTCACCTACGTAATCGTCACCGTCGCGGCGATCGCCTTTGGCGGCCCCGCGTTTCTCGCAAACGACGAGAGCGGCGACGTGCTTGGGCTCCTTGCCAACGAGGTATTCGGCAGCGTGCTGCTGGGCAAGATCGTGATCATCGCCGTCCTTAGTTCGGCCGCCGCTTCGTGCCAGACGACGATCCTGCCGACGGCGCGAACCGCCCTCTCGATGGCCCGCGCAAAGGCCTTGCCCGAGAAGCTTGGTGAGGTCAACCCGCAGTACATGACGCCAGCCTTCGCAACCTGGCTGATGGGCGCCGTTTCGGTGGTCTGGTACGTCGGCTTGACGCTCCTATCGCAGAACGTCCTCTTCGACGCGATCGCCGCGCTGGGATTGATGATCGCCTTCTATTACGGCCTGACCGGTTACGCCTGTGCAATCTATTTCAGGCGAGAGCTGTTCAAGAGCTTTCGCAACTTCTTGCTGATCGGAGTCGCACCAACTCTCGGCGCGTTGATGCTGACGGGAATCTTCGTTAAGTCTTGTTTCGATCTCGCCGATCCGGTCAATTCAGCGTCTGGTACATCGTGGTTTGGTCTTGGGCCGCCGCTCGTAATCGGATTTGGCTTCCTCTTGATGGGCGTTGTACTGATGATCGTCTGGCGTATCGGCGGCCACCCGGAGTTCTTCGGTCGTAAGCCGGAGGTCGCAGACCCAGCGATAGTCGCGCGCTCACCAGCAGCAGGAGCCTGAGATCGCGAACAGATGATCTCGATCAGGCGGTTGAGTCGATCGGCGAGCGGAATTCGCCACCGCCACGCGCGACGCTTGCTAATCTGGAAGTGCATGTCGAACAACCTGCTCATCCGTCGTCTTCTTCTCCCCCTCCGGGGGGAATAACGCGCTGGCGGCCGCGTAGCCGCGACAGAACACGAAGAGGCATCGG
>JBAXGJ010000146.1:0-3974 GCA_037139475.1 Actinomycetes bacterium | reverse complement strand
GTATGCCAAACGTCGTGATGTACTCATCCACTCCCTGCCCGTACTGCTCGCAGGCAAAGGCGCTGCTCAACGCGCGTGAAATCCCCTTCGAGGAGATCAACCTCAGCAAGGACGCCGAAGGTCGCATCGCGCTAAATGAGAAGACAGGGATGATGACCTTCCCCCAGGTTCTCGTCGACGACGAGCTAATTGGTGGTTTCCAGGAGCTCATGGCCGCTGACCAGAGCGGGAAGCTCGCGGAGCTGCTCGGCGCGTAACAGCTCCCCGCGGCCGCGTTTGGCAGCGCCCGCAAACGTAGGTTCCTCTGCCAGCGACGACGATCTTCTCTACCTCGTTGCCACATCGCGGGCAAGGTTCACCGGCGCGACGATGAACAAGAAACTCATCTTGGAAGCTGCCGTAGAGGCCGTCAGCGTGTCGGAAGTCGTCGATCGTCGCGCCGCCAGCGTCGAGCCCGGCTTGGAGCGCGTCCTGAATAGTTGTGGCCAGTAGCTCGTACTGGGCCGGTTTTAGACGCCCCGCCTCGCGCAGCGGGTGCACTTCCGCGCGAAAGAGCGCCTCGTCGGCGTAGATGTTTCCGATCCCAGCGACGGCGCGCTGATCAAGCAGGAAAGCCTTGATCGACGTTCGCTTACCCGAAGCCAGCGACTTCAACGCAGTGCCATCGAGCGCGCCCGAGAACGGTTCGATCCCCAGCCGGCCGGCGAAGTACTCGTCGAGCGCACCTGCTCCGATGATTACTTCGGCTGTGCCAAAACGGCGCGGGTCGGTAAACCGCAGCGTGTGGCCGCCTCCCAGCTCAAAGAGGGCGCGCTGGTATGCCACGGCGGGATCGGCGTCGTAGAGGAAGTTGCCTGTCATCCGCAGGTGGCAAATCAGATAGAGCTCATCGCCGAGGTCGAAGATCAGGTACTTGCCGCGGCGACTCAGCTGTTCGATCGTACGGCCCTCAATCAAACCGGCCAGTTCGCTGGCGGCAATCGGGCTCCCCCACTTGGCATCGATCACCTCAAGCCGCTCGATCCGCTTTCCGCGCAGCGCAGGAGCCAACTGACGGCGGATCGTTTCGACTTCAGGCAGCTCAGGCATCACCGCCGAGGATAGGCGCGGCGGCCGTCGGCTGCTCGCTCGACCTAAGCGGCGCTGGGAATAGTCGCGCGCGGGTGGGCGCCGAAGTACTGATCCTTTAGGCGCTCGGCCGAAAGGTGGGTGTAAATCTGGGTTGTCGCAATGTCGGCGTGGCCGAGCATCTCCTGCAGCGCGCGCAGATCGCAGCCGCCCGCGAGCAGATGCGTAGCGAAGGTGTGGCGCAGTGTGTGTGGACTCATCAGCCCTGCCAAGCCTGCCGTGCGGGCGTGACCCTGAACGATCTTGTAGAGCCCCTGGCGGGTCAATGCGCCGCCGCGCTGGTTGACGAAGAGGTGCTCTTCATCGCCAATCCCGACGAGCTTGGGGCGAGAGTGCTCCAGGTAGACGCGGAGCGCGTGCACGGCGGCGCTGCCGACCGGAATCAGCCGCTCCTTAGAGCCTTTGCCGCGAGCGCGCATCACGCCCTCATCGAGATCGATGTCGCCGACCAGTAGTCCAGTCGCCTCGGATGCGCGCAGGCCACAGGCGTACATCAGCTCCAGCAGCGCCCGGTCACGCTGCGCGGCGGCCGTGTTGCCCTGCGGTGCGGCGAGAAGCAGCATCACTTGGTCGCGGCTGAGCACCTTCGGCAAGCGCCGAGACTTGCGCGGCGCGCGTAGGTCGGCAGTCGGGTCGTGGTGGATTAGCTCCTCGCGCCTGAGGTGGCGGTAGAACGAGCGCAGGCAGGCGGTCTTGCGCTGCAACGTTGCGGCGGCCACCGGTGGTCGGTCAGGACCGCCCTGCGTCAGCTGATCAAGGAAGCCCGCAAGCTCGCTGTGCCCGGCCGTGAGGACGTCCGATCCGCTCTCCTCGAGGTAGAGGCCAAACTGCATCAGATCGGTTCTATAAGCCCCGAGTGTGTTGCGCGAGAGGCCGCGCTCCAGCTCGAGGTAGGCGAGGAAGTCGAGCACGTGGTGCTGGAAGGTGCGCTGCGCGGGAGCGGTCGTGATCGCCATCGTGGTGCAGTTCGCCGCCGAGCTGCGCCTTCCTTACCGCTGCAACAGCCGCTGCGCGCGGCAGCGCGGTCAACTAGCCAGCGATCTGCGCGGCCAGCAGCATGCCGCCAGCGAGAGCGGCGCCAAAGAAGAGCGGGTCGTCCTCGATCGAGCGCCCCATCGTCGTCCCTGGCAGGCCGCTCGCTCCGTAGCCGGCGAGGTCAACATCGAGCTCGACGACGTTGTGGCCGCAGCCGCGCGTGATCTCATCCCCTGCGTCCTGTGGCGCGGCGACGTTGACAGGAGCGAGTAGGAGGTCGAGCACCGTCTGCGTGTGGTGCGAGCAGCCTTGGTGGCGGTCGCGCGCGTCGCCGTTCGACATCCGCGGCGCGACGACGACCGGGCAGCCGAGAGCTAGCGCGGTGTGGGCGGCGTCGAGCGCGGCCATTCCGCCATGGCCGAGCCGCGAACCCGAGCCGATGATCCCCGGCCCCGGGGCGACGACAACAGCATCCCACCCGAGTTCTCCAATCCCGTGCGCGAGGCCACCGGCGAGAGTGATCGCCTCCGCTTCGCCGCCGTAGCTGGCGCCCGCAGTGATCGTTCCAGCGAGCAGCCCCTGCTCGCGCAGCTCAATCACCGTTCTTGAGTGGCCTCCCGGGAGTGCGCCGCCGCCGCCTTGGACGTAGCCGAGCCGCGTGCCTTCGCGCGCCTGCGCCACGGCCCACGCGAACGGGGCAAGCTGGCCGTGGAGGAAGCAGACACCGACCGGTTTGGCCGGCGGCAGCCGATCGCTGCCGTCTTCGACCGGGAGCACTGCGTGCTGGAGCGAGCTGTAGTTGAGTTTCATCACGTGCGCCCCGGCTATCCCCTCGCCGCTGAGCCCACGCGTGAGATTGACGTGAACTACGTCGAAGCCGCCCGAGCCGAGCGCTAAGTCGGCGGCCTGTGTATTGACGATTACGGCGTCGCCGACCTCGCAGGGGCCGATGAGCGCCGTGTCGGCGGTTGCCGCGCGCGGGCCGCGGCCAGGAAGATCGACCAAGAGCTGCTGTTCGGGCGCGATTGGCCCAACCTCGGTGACGACTCCTTCGCGAAGGACAAGCATCGGCTAATCCTGACCGAATGCGTCGATCAACGCGAATGTGACGTTCAACATCGCCTCGAGCTCGGCGACGGCTACGCGTTCGCTTGGCTCGTGCGGGTTCTGCGTGCCGTTTGCAAGGTTGATGCAGGGGAAGCCCTTGGCTCGCAGCGCGTTGGCGTCTGAGCCGCCGCCGCTGGCGACCATCTTGGGCTCGTAGCCGCAGGCCTCGAGCGCGGCCTTCGCCGCGACTACGCCTGGCTCATCATCGCCAAGCTTGTAGCCGACGAAGGAGCGCTCGATCGTCAGATCGAGATCGCACTGGCAATCGGGCTCGTTGGCTGCGTCCTGGAAGGTCTCAGCGACGGCCTCGGCCATCAGCTCGGCGCGACCCTCTTCGAGCGAGCGGACCTCGCCATCGACTTGGCAGTGCTCGGGTACAACGTTGGTGCCGGCGACGCCACCACGGATCCGTGCCACGTTGGCTGTGCTCATCTCGTCGATCCTCCCATCTGGCAGCGCTGCGATTGCCCGCGCCGCTACTGTGATCGCGCTACGGCCGTCTTCAGGCGACATGCCTGCGTGCGCGGCGCGGCCGCGGATGTCGGCGCGCCAACGGATGTGCGTCGGCGATGCGGCGACGATCTCGCCGATCGGCGTGGCGTGGTCGTAGACGTAGCCAAACTCGGCTTGGAGCGCGCTCACGTCGAAGGCGTTGGCACCGAGTAGCCCCGGCTCCTCGGCGACGGTGAAGCAGAGTTCGAGGCCTACAGCAGCGCCTTCAATCGTCGCGCGCCGCGCGAGCTCGAGCAGCACCGCGACCGCGG
>JBAXGJ010000145.1:0-3995 GCA_037139475.1 Actinomycetes bacterium | reverse complement strand
CGCAGAGCTGCTGTCTGGAACAGGCGGATCCCGAATCAGAACCCGGATGTAATCGTTCTCGCCGAGACCGCAGACGATGTCGTCAAGGCGGTCAACGACGCAAGAGCTGCCGGTCGCAAGGTGTCAATCCGCTCTGGCGGCCACAGCTGGTCAGGCAACCACATCCGGCAGGGGGCAACCCTGATTGACCTTTCCCGAATGGACTCGATCGTTGAGATCAACCGCGAGGCCAAGACAGCGATCGTTGAACCAGGCTGCCACGGCACTGTCCTGTTGAAAGAACTTATGGCGCTAGAGCTCTTCTTCCCCGTTGGGCACTGCGTCGGCGTAGGCATCGGTGGATTCCTCCTGCAAGGCGGCTTCGGCTGGAACAGTCGCGTCTATGGCCCTGCCTGCATGAGCGTCACAGCCGTTGATGTGGTTACAGCTGACGGCGAGCTTGTTCGCGCTGACGCGGATAACCATCCGGACCTCTACTGGGCCGCCCGTGGCTCAGGCCCAGGCTTCTTCGGTGTCGTCACCCGCTTCCACCTGAAGCTCTACGACCGCCCGAAAGCGATTGTCAACTGCGCCTACATCTACCCGGCCGAAGTACTTGAGGAGCTATTCACATGGGCCGGTGAGATCGGGCCTAAGGTCCCGATCCAAATGGAGCTCATCCTCCTGCCTCACTTCGGTTTCGACGGCGGCAAGGAGATTCCGGTCGCCGGAGCAACCTTCGCCGATTCCGAAGAGGAGGCCCGGGAGATTGCAAAGATCCTCGAGACGTCACCGGTGCTTGACAAGGCAACCATCGCTATGCCCTACGTCCCTGCTGCGATGGAGGACTTCTTCGGCGCAGTCCACTTCCAGTACCCGGACAACCACAGGTGGTGCCCAGACAACATGTGGACGCATGCCAGCGCTGCCGAGCTGATCCCAGGCATCGCGGAAATAGTGCGGACACTCCCGGAAGACCCTTCTGACACGCAGAACTTCTCTCACTTGCAGTGGATGAACTGGGGCCCGAACCACCCCGATGCACCTGAGCGACCCGACATGGCGTTCAGCAACGAGGATGACGTCTTCCTCTCTGCCTACGCCGCCTGGGTGGACCCAGCGCTCGACGCAACCCACAGCAAGTGGGCGGCTGAACGGATGCGCGAGATGGACCACCTTTCTACCGGTACCCAGCTCGCTGACGAAAACCTTGCCCAAAGGCCGTCCCGATTCATGACCGACGAGAACTACAGCCGCTACGACGCATACAAGGCGAAGTACGACCCCGACGATCTCTTCCATACATGGTGGGATCGACCATAACCACGGCCGAGCAGACAATCCTTGAGGAGTACCTGAAGCGGCCATTGTCACCCGCCAACGCTGAGGCACTCGCTGCCGTGTCAAACGGTCCGATCGATCCAGCTGACGCGCTACCGCTCGACCAGATTGACCGCCAAGTTGACCCCGCCCCGCTGAAGGTTGAGAGCGGTTGGTGCGTGATGGCTGATGCAACGGTCAAGGTCCAGGTGCTCACGCCGATGCCCAAGGTCACCGCCGAAATGGTCGACTGGTGGTTTGACTGGCACCCACACCAGGCGATTCGCTACAAGGTCTGGCATCCGCAGGCACACATCAACAACTCTGTGGTTGAGGCCGCGACTGCCGGCGTGAAGGCGCATTGGGGCACTACCCACTACCCGGTTGAGACGCTCGGTCAGGAGTTGATCAAGGCCCGGATCGAGTTCGTTCCACCGGTCGAGATTGGCTTCTCAAGTAATGAACTTGACAACCCGAACGTCGCGACGATGATCTGCGGCAAGGCCGGCGACATGAAGCTGCACGTTCGCCACACCGTCATGTCACATGTCTGGCTGAACGACGGCAACGGTGGCACGATCCTCCGCAGCCACTTCTGGGGCGGCGCGATCATGCGCCCTTATCTCCCGAGCGGCCTAGGCGACGTCGTTGGCAAGCTCATCAACCGTCCGGTAATGCGAAAGCTCGCGATGCCTGAAAGCGTTGGCGAAAGCCTTTCGCTGCACTGTGTCGAGGAGTTCAGCAATCTTGCCGAGATACTTCCCGAGCTGTACGCCGAGTTCGCTCCCGCCTGACTCTCTGCAAGAGAGCTCTTAACTCGTAATGAAGGAGCCCCGGTTCGAATCCGGGTGTCGGCTTGGGGGTTGCGCTTGCGGCCGACTGGCCGCAGCGGAGAAGCGCTCAAACCAAGTGGCGCAAAGCCGTAAACCTCTCTGCTATGTTTGCGAATCAATGAAAACAATCACGTTGACTTCGACGTCCAAGGCGAAACTGCAGTGTCTGGAAAGTCAACTTATGAAAGACGAGGCGTAATGGAACTGAAATGGAATTCAACCGCTCCGCGAGTATCCACCGCGGTTCTTGCTGCGTCGCTACTTGCCGCCGCGCTGTTCGCAGTACCAGCGTCCGCAAAGCCGGTTCGCGCAGCCGCAGCTAACCCGATGTATTCGTCACTGATGCAAGACGTCCTGATCAACGCTGACTACTGGGACAAGAAGCCGAAGATGCTGGCTGCCGGGCTCGGATTCACGAACATCCTTGGCGTCACCAACGCTGACTCCACCGACCTCTCCGTTGCTCAAGCCGCAGTCCAAGGAGTATCGGGCGCATGGAACGTAGGCCTAACCTGCTCGTCAACCTCAACCCCGCCTCAGCGCGCGTACACCTCGGCTGCAACCCCTACCCAAATCCTCGACGCCTATGGCGCATCGGTGAGCACCGGTTCCGGGCTGCCGGTCGAGTTCTCGTGGCCTGTCTTGCCAACGACGGTCCAGACGACAGACTTCCAAGTGACGCTCAGCGACGGATCGGTCGTCACCCCGGAAGGCGTCTCGATCGTGCCGAACCTTGAGTACAACGAGCGCTCGACGGTAGTGCTCGTCGGGCCCTTCGGCACTCCGTTCCCGTCTGATCAAGGCGGCGTATACGTGACCAAGGTCGCGGTTGTCAGCGACGGAACGCCAATGAAGTTGATTGGCCCGCACGCGAAGAAGGTCAGCGCAGTCGGCATGAGCGCAACAAAGACGACCTCCCCGTATGACCTCCCTTCGAGCGACCCAACCGACTGGACCGGTCCGAAGCTCACCGGCGGCAAAATCTCGAAGATGTCAACCGCGGGCGAGATGGCGCCGAAGCTGTTCGGTGGCAACCTCGAGAACGACGGCGTTGATCTTTACGGGAAGGCGGCGAAGTTCCGCGTACGCGTGCTGACAACCGGCGGATTCTCCCCGGACGGGATCCGCGGGATCTACCCAACCGACTATCGGAACTTCTTCCAAGTCGTTGCTCGCTCAAAGAGCGGAAAGCTCGTTCGATTGATCACGCCAAACAAGACGTACTTCATCGATGGGCAGCCTTTGCGGGTACTCGGGCTAGCCGATGTCGGAATGAAAGAAAGCTCATACGACTACTGCTACAACGAGGATCACGACAACCAGTTCGACATTGTCCTCAGCGGCTCAATCAAGGCTGCCGAGCGCGTACGGACGGTCGTAATTCCGGCCACCGGCAACGGCTACCAGCCGTTCTATAACCCCGGCGGCCCAGGAACCACACCGGTAGCGGGCGTCAACTACACGAGCCCAGGGCCGCGCTACGAGCAGAAGATCGTGAACGCACTTCACGATCCAATGACTGTCACCTACGGCAAAGTTAAAAAGTAAGTAACGCAACCCTGGTCGCCGCTTGGTATTTTCGACCGTAAATAGCTGGCCGCACGGGGCGGTCAGCGTCAACTACTGGAGCATTAGATACCCATGAAAATTCGTCTATTGGCAGTTATGGCCGTGTTCGCGGTCGGTGCATTCGCAGGCACGAGCCAAGGCATCGCTAAGAAGGCACACTCGTCAGCAAAAACAAAGAACGTCCTTGTAAAGGCGGGTCGCTCAAGCACCGTCATCCTGCAGCAGTGCTCAGGCGGCACGATGGGTTGCGGCGGCTGGACAGTGAACGCTGACCCGAACGGGTCGGTCGCGACG
>JBAXGJ010000144.1:0-4018 GCA_037139475.1 Actinomycetes bacterium | reverse complement strand
GACCGCGTCACGATCGTCGCCGCCGAACCGATGCAGGGTGAGCCGGTCCAGGGCCTGCGCTCGCTCGACGACGGCTTCATCCCACCGATCATCGACATCTCGCTGCTGGACCGCAAAATCTTTGTGACGAACCGCGACGCTGTTATCTGGACGCGGCGCTTGCTCGACGAAGAGGGGCTCTTCGCTGGGGTCTCATCGGGCGCGATCGCTCGCGTAGCCGTGCGGATCGCGAGCGAGATGGACGAGGGCAACGTCGTCTTCATCGTCTGCGACGACGGCTGGAAATACCTCTCTAGTGGGCTCTACACGCTGCCGGTTGACGAGGTCGAAAACCTCGAGTCGACCGTCTGGTGGTAACAACCTTCACCTTTCGCGCCGCGACCTCGTAGAATAAAAAGATGCCAAGCATTGGACCTATGGAACTGATCATCGTCCTCGTGATCGCGCTCGTTGTTCTCGGGCCGAAGAAGCTGCCAGAAGTTGGCCGCTCAGTCGGTAAGGGGATGCGCGAATTCAAGGACTCGATCTCAGGTGAGAGCAAGCCGGACGTTGCTGCCGCCGAGATCGACGAGAAGCCGGTCATCAAGACCGACTGATCAGGATCCTCCGCCTGCATCCCGCTACGCTCGCGCGACGATGATCATCGCTGCCGCGCTGCTTGATCAGGTTGTCGCCCACGCCCGTCTCGAGGCTCCGAACGAGTGCTGCGGTTTGGTCGCGATCGACGCAGGCCGCGCCGTCTCCGTCTACGAGCTTGAGAACCTCGCCGCCAGCCCGCTGCGCTTTGAGGTTGACGGTGCGAAGTTGGCGCCGTTGCTGTTCGAGATTGAGGAGGCCGGGCAGCAGGCCGCGATCTACCATTCGCACACTCGTTCCGAGCCCTACCCATCTCAAACTGACGTCAACTTCGCGCGTTGGTGGCCAGGGTACGAGTGGCTGATTATCGGCCTTGAGAATGACGCCGAGCCGCTCGCGCGTTCGTTCATGATCGCGGCCGACGGGGCAATCGATGAAGTCAGCGTCGAGATCGATGGCTGAGCGCTTAGAGTCAGCACGCGATCAGCTGCGCGCGCGGGCAGAGAAGATCGATCCGCGCTACACCGAAGGCCAGCTCTGCGTTGTCGCCAGCGGCCGCAACCAGAGCGAAGCCGAGCTGATTGCCAATCTGCTGCTGGAGGAGGGGATCCCCAGCGTCACGCGGCGTTCTCGCGGCTTCGACGTGCCTGACATGTTGGCGGCCGGGCGGCGCGACCTGTTGGTAGCTGAGTCGGGGTTGTCGGCGGCGCGCGACGTCCTGATGGAGTCCGAGATTATCGACGATGGCGAGCAGTACCGACCTTCGCCGCTGAAGCTCATGGCGGGCCTGCTGGCTGCTGTTCTGGCCGTCGGCGCGGTTCTGGGGGTCGGTCTGCTCGTAGGGGCTTAGGAAGCGTTTAAATGCCGCCCAGGCGAGCGAGGTGCGCGCGCCAGACGCCTTCGGTATCGCCAAACGAGCGGCCCGGGAAGCTGCGAGTGATCAGATCGCGCTGATCACCTGGCGCTTCGGTTGCGAGCCGAATCGCAGCCTGCTCCCCGGACTCGCTAGCAAGCAGGTCAAAGACCGTGCCGCCGAGCAGCTGCGCGTCGCGTAGCTTCGGCGGGAAGCTCGGCTGTTCTGATTCGCGCAGCCGGTTGGCGATCGCCGGCCGGGCGTGCGCGGTCTGGCCTGAGAACCACTGGCCAGCTCCTGCCGCCAGCCAAGCCCAGCTTGGCGCGTGAGTCCAAGAACGCAGCGTGAACGGTGGGGGTAACCCAGGGTTGCTTAGTCCGGCAACCAGCTGCGCGTAGAGCGCGGCCGGCGCCAACATCAACATCTCGAGCGAACCGGGCACGCTCGATGCCCGCTCGGCAAGTAGGCGTGGAGCGAGCACGTGGATTTCATCTCGCGAGTACCAGCCGGCTACGTAGCGGCGACTGGCCGGCGCGGTCAGTAGGCGCAACGCTGCTGCGACCGGCTGAGCCATCGAGAGCTGGGCGGTATTGGAATGGACGATCACTGTGACTGCATCAGGCACGACAGTGAAAACATCGCTCAGCTGCGCGCGCGTCCCTTCCAGCAGCTCGAGCACTCCGTCGGCGTCGTCAGCGTCCTGCTCTGCATGGCGGGCGACAAAGTGGGGGGATTGAGTCTCGATCCAAGCCATAGAAGAAGCTGCAGCTCACGAAGTAGCTACGGCTGGCGACTCTATGGCGTCTGGCGGTCTAAACGAGTGAGGCGACGCGGCGGCCGGAGACGATCGATTCGATCTCATCCTGCACGCGCCCGAACTCGATGTCCGAAAGCACGGGCGTTCCCTCGAAGGGAAGGTCGCGAGTGATTTCAAGCCACTCGGGGCCGAAGTCATGCTCAGGGCGCACGCGGATCGTTACCGGGCGTGGGATGCGGTGCGTGCGCAGCAGCGTCACGCGGAGCGATGTTCCGCGACGCCAACCGAGTCGCTTCTGCGCGTAATCGGTAGTCCAGATGTAGAACGGCGAGAGCTCGCTGATCGCGCGCTGGTTGGTGATCGTGTACTCGCCGGCAACCTCGGCCCAAGCGCGAACGCGGACTCGATCCGGCTGCTCAATGCCGCCTGGCTGGGTCAGTGCGCTGATCGCCGGGTCACCGTCGGGCCAGACGCCTTCTTCGAGCGCGCGGCGCAGCTCGGGAACGTGAGCGCCGCGGACAACGTCGTTGTGGGCGTGTTCGAAGGTGGGGAAGAGGAAGAAGCGATCGTGTTCGAGCGAGGACTGTTCGTTCTCATTGTCGGTGCGGAAAATCAGCAGCTGCTCGCCTTCCGACAAGGCGCGAACTGTGACGGCCCACTCTTTGATTGCGATCGGCATCTTCAGGTTTCTGGCGAAAACCTCAATGTTTCCGGCGTAATTGCCTCAAAACAGTGGAATTCGCTAACGCAAGTGTCGCAAACTCCAGCGCAAATCTCAAATTTCCCTGCTAATTAGCGGGTTTTGGGGTGGTCGTCGCGAACAGCCCAAATCGTAAACGCTGTGTTAATGGGCTTTTTGGCCGGTCGCAAAGGCGAGTGGTCAGGCGCACATAGCCGTTGTGTGCGCGATCACACACAACCGCTGCGCGTCGGCGGCGGCAGCACCGCCGCGATAATGGCACGACTCTCAGCGCTCGGGCGCGAGCCCGAGCAGTGCCGTCAGGCGGCCGAGCTCAGCTCGATGTCTTCGGTTACTGCGAGGTGCTGGTGCGATGGGCAGTAACCATTAGCGTTGCTCGGAAGGCGGCGGCATGAGCTGCCACGGCGTGTCGTCGCGCGGCACTGAAGGCGATTGCCAAAGATGTCTCGGCCGGTAGTCGTCAACTGGGCAATTGCCCCATCAGCCGCTGCGACATAGTCGCGCACGACGGCCCAGACTCGCGCCTGGGACTGGATTGGGAAGTTGACTCGAATTTCGCGGAAGAGGCTGCGGGCCGGAGCCGCGAAGTAGTGACGGTCTGTTGCGAGCCGTTCAATTGCCTGCTCGCTTGCTCGCAGAACTGCCTCGTGACCTTCACGTCCGGTGACGATCTCTGATGACAATTCGCGGTAGATCCCTCTGCTTACTTGATACATATGGATTTCCAGCTCCTGGTTTTGATTGGGGCGCGTTCCTTCGCCTTACCCCCGCCTCCGCGTCTTTTGAAACGCAGGAGACGAGTATTCGACCTCCATGTGAAGGTTGAAACACCCGCTCTATGAAGTTCGTGTTAAGACGACGAACGTGAGTCGCGCTACTGCCAGCGCTCAAAAGCGGCTGATTCGCCGCTAATCACTGCGTGCATCGAGTCAAAACTGGGGTTCAGGGTCGGGAAATCGCTACGCCAATGGGCGCCTCGACTCTCTTCGCGTGCTAGTGCGCAGCGCGCGACCAGCGCCGCGAGTGGGTATGGGTCGTCTAGCAACGCTTCGAGGCCCTCACGGTTGCGAATCAACCCGGCGTGGCGCCACATTGCCTCGCGCGTCGCAGGCGATGGCAGCTCGAGCGCGCC
>JBAXGJ010000143.1:0-4023 GCA_037139475.1 Actinomycetes bacterium | reverse complement strand
GATCAGCTGATCCGCGCGGCCGGCCACGACGTCGGTTCGGGAACTGTAGAGATCCACGGCCACCATGCCGCCGAGCTCGGCGCATCGGAGCTAGGCGACGCTGTTGGAACCGATGACCTGCGCGGCGTTCGAACCCAATGCGTATTAACTGTGATCGAAGACTGCAGCGCACCTGCGGCCGACGCCTACGACGCATATCTGCGACTGCAGCTCAGTTCGCACCGCCTTGCGGCGCCCGGAACGCTGAACTTCGACGGCGTCTTTGGCGTCCTGGCCAACGTCGTATGGACCGACGCGGGTCCGTGTGCAGCGGAAGGGTTCGCGGCCACGAAGCTTCGTTTCATGGCTAGCGGGAGGACGCTGCAGGTGCGCTCAGTCGACAAGTTCCCGCGGATGGCCGATTACGTAGTCCCTGACGGCGTGCGGATCGGAGACGCCGATCGCGTGCGGCTCGGAGCACACCTTGCCCCAGGCACAACCGTTATGCACGAGGGCTTCGTCAACTTCAATGCCGGCACGCTTGGCGAATCGATGGTCGAAGGTCGGATCAGCGCAGGGGTCTGCGTTGGCGCCGGCTCTGACATCGGGGGCGGCGCATCGCTAATGGGGACGCTCTCCGGCGGTGGGAGCGAACAGATCAGCGTTGGCGAGGGCTGCCTGATTGGCGCCAATGCCGGGATTGGCATCTCGCTGGGAGATAGCTGCATCGTTGAAGCCGGGCTCTACATCACGGCTGGAACAATCGTGACGATGGCAGACGGGTCGCAGTGCAAAGCGCGTGAGCTGAGCGGCAGGTCGGGCATTCTGTTCCGTCGCAACAGCACTAGCGGCGCGGTTGAGGCGCTTGAGCGGGACGGCGATTGGGGCGAGCTCAACCCCGAACTTCACGCTAACTGACGCTCAAGCCTCTGATAGTCGCTCCAGCAGCTCAGGGTCGACGCGGATCTTCTCTACGCAGCTCGCGGTTCCACTTAGCTCGATGCTCATCGCGTCGTCGATCTCGACGACCAGCTCGCCGCCGTCGAGTAGGACGGTCACAGGGCTGCTGCCGCCGGCCAGGACGCTCGCGACAGCCGCCCCGCTGGCTCCAGTTCCGCTCGATGCTGTCTCCCCCACGCCGCGCTCGAAGATCCGTGCCCTGATGCGGCCCTCACCGACCGGCGCCCACCAGCTGACGTTGGTGCGGTTCGGAAAGCGAGGGTCGTTCTCAACTTGGGGGCCGAGCCTCCCTAGATCAAGACCGTCAAGGAGCTCTGGGGATTGAAGCTCGAAGGCGCATTGCGGATTACCAACTGAGACGAACTGATACTGACTCTTGACGCCGTCGAACTCGAACTCGCCGCGGCCATCAGCGGGACCGCCCGGGTACTGGCTGCTTGCAGTGGTCGCCCGGCCGATCGCAACCGTCGCGCTGTCGGGGCCAGTTAGCTCGGCGGTAATGATTCCCGCTGGCGTTTCGATCGCCAGCGAGTTGGAATCGGTCCAGCCGCTGGAGCGTAAGTAGAGAAATGCCTGACGAGAGCCGTTTCCCGACAGTTCAGCCTGCGAACCATCAGCGTTCCAGATCGTAAGATCAGCGCTGACTGCATCGTCATCGTCGTGGCTGAGCTCGAGCACGCCATCAGCACCCAGCCCGTCTCGCTCGTCGCAGAGCAGCTTGACTTTCTCAGCGTTGAGCTCGAAGCGGAGCCGTTCGCGCTCGACGATTAGGTATTCGTTGCCCAGCGCCTCCCACCGCTCAAGTTCCATCTCGCGCAGCCTACGCTGCCGAGCCGCTAGCGCCCGAAAGAATCTGTTCGGCGATCTGTTCGGCGCTGCGGCCGCCAACGTCAATCAGCTCGGCCTGATCGAGCTTTGCGAGCCAAGTGAGCTGCCGCTTGGCATAGCGCCGCGTCGCCTGCTTCATCGCCTCCAAGTCGCCGTTCTGCAGATCACTAAAACCGAGCGCCATCTTCGCCGTCCGTGAGGCGCCCGCTTCAAGCGCGGCAGAGACCTCGTCCGCGGCTCCAGCGGCTGCGATCTCCTCGACCCTCTGATCGATCCGCGCGTAGAGCTCGTCCCGATCGCAGGTAAGGCCGATCAGCCGCGTCGGGTGGCGCAGCTGCGATGTCCAGATTCCGCCGTCTTGATCCTCCAGTGAATGTCCTTCAGCCAGCAGTGCGAGCGCCCTCAGCAGGCGGCGGTGATCAGAAGAAGCAATCCGCGCCGCCGCGGTCGGCGACTGGGCGGCGAGCCGCTCGTGTAGTGCCTGCTCGCCTTGCTCCTCCAGCTCTTCCTGTAGGGCCTGCTCGGTTGCCTGCGAAATTGGTGGTCGCATCGGCATCTCTGTCAACGCCGCCTGAAGGTAGAGGCCGGTTCCACCGACGACGATCGCGAGCTCGCCGCCTTTAACCGCGCGATCAATCTCTTCGTGCGCTAGTTGGGCGTACTGCCCAGCGCTGAATTCGCTTTCGATTGGCACCGAACCGATCAGCCGGTGTTCCGCGCGCTCGCGCTGCTGCGGGCTTGCTGCACCACTAATCAGCGCGAGCCCGTCGTAGACCTGCATCGAGTCGGCACCGATGATTACGCTCCTCCGTCCGCTGCCCGAGAGCCGTTCGGAGAGCACGACGGCGATCTCGCTCTTGCCGACCGAAGTCGGGCCAAAGAGAGCCAATACCTGCGCCCCATCGTCGGGGCTGCGATTCTCGGGCAGGGCCACGACCGCAACGGTAGCGGCGCATGCGACAATGGCGCAGTGCAGATCAAAGGCAAGACGGTTCTATTGACTGGGGCGACCGGTGGCATTGGTGAGGCAATCGCCCGCGAGCTCAGCCGCGCGGGCGCGAATCTAATCGTCAGCGGCCGGCGTGCCGATGTGCTCGAGAGGATCGCCGCTGAAACGGGAGCGACGATTGCGGTCGCCGATCTTGCTGATCGCAGCCAGCTCGACGATCTGCTGGCAAAGCACCCCGACGTCGACGTGCTGGTCGCCAACGCAGCGCTACCGGCCTCTGGCGAGCTAGATGACTTCACGATCGACCAGATCGATCGCGCACTCGACGTAAACCTGCGTGCACCGATGATCATGGCGCGAGTACTCGGTGAGCGAATGAAGCAGCGTGGCAGCGGCCAGATTGTGCTGATCTCCTCGCTTGCAGGCAAGGTCGCGACCGCCGGCAGCAGCCTTTACTCGGCGACCAAGTTTGGCCTTCGCGGTTTCGGCTCGGGCCTTCGCGCCGATCTCGTCGGAACCGGCGTCGGCGTTAGCGTGATCTTTCCCGGCTTCGTCCGCGACGCCGGCATGTTCCACGACAGCGAAGTCGAGCTCCCAGGGTACGTCGGCACCAGCTCGCCGCAGGATGTCGCGGCAGCCGTCAGTTTGGCGATAGCGGACGACCGCGGTGAGATCGACGTCGCTCCGCTGGTAGTCCGCGCTGCGACAAAGGCTTCGGAGCTCGCGCCCGCGCTGATGGGCGCGGTCGTGAGGCGGCTCGGCAGCTCTGAGTTCACCGCCGATATCGCCGTAGGTCAGGCCGACAAGCGCTAGCGCAGCGCGCTGGCGAGCAGCGTCGCCCTGCCGCTCAACGATGTACTAGTCGCGCTCTCTATCTCAACCATCACGAGCTCGCCGGGCTCGGCGATACCGACGAAGTTGACTGCCTTGTTGTGGCGAGTGCGGCCACGAATCCTCTCAGCGTCGGTACGGGATCGACCCTCGACCAAGACCTCGACGGAGCGTCCGACGAAACGCTGCGCTCGCTCAAGGGCGCCGCGCTGGACGACCTCGATCAGACGCCCAATCCGCTCGCTGGCCTGCTCGGCTGAAACAAGGCCCTCTGTGATCAGTGCGGCCTCCGTATCGCGGCGTGGCGAGTAGATGAAGGTGTAGGCAGCGTCGAACTGAACTTCCTCGGCGAGAGCGAGGGTCTGGTCGAAATCCGCTTCGCTCTCGCCGGGGAAACCGACGATGATGTCGGTCGTAAGGCTGATGTCGGGGATCGCCTCGCGGATCATCGCGACGCGGGCCAGATAGCGATCGCG
>JBAXGJ010000142.1:0-4023 GCA_037139475.1 Actinomycetes bacterium | reverse complement strand
AGCAGCGTTGCGACGTCTCTTGTGGGCTTGATCGGGTTCATGGCCTCAGCTCGTGTAGTCGGCGTTAATGCTGATGTATTTCGGACTCAGATCAGAGAAGAAGCATTCAGCTTGGTGCCCTTCTCCTGGGAGCCCGACGGTGTATTCGATCTCATCGCCGCTGACGCGCACCGCGAGCGCATCGCGATCATGGTCGAGCTCCTGACCGGCGACGCAGACCTGCATTCCTTCGATCGAGATGTCGACCGGCAGCGGCGCCGAGTCAGGGATCGCCATCCCGGCGGCCTGCGCGATTCGCCCCCAGTTGGGATCACCGCCGTGCAGCGCTGTCTTGACGAGCGGCGAATTGGCGATCGTCCGCGCTACGCGCTCAACGTTTGGGCCGCTGCCGCCGTGGACAACGACGCGTGCAATTCGAACGGCGCCCTCGCCGTCGCGCACGATCGCGATCGCGAGCGCCCGCAGCAGCCCGTCGAGCGCCTCGCCGAAGCGAAGCTCATCGTCACTCTCAGGGTCGATCGCCACTCCGCTGGCGCCACTGGCGATCAGCACGACCGTGTCGTTAGTTGAGAGCTGCCCGTCAACCGAAATGCGGTCGAAGCTGCGCTTAACAGTCACGCTGAGCAGTAGTTCGGCGGTGTGATCCTCGAGCTTGGCGTCGGTTTCGATGAAGCAGAGCATCGTCGCGAACGAGGGCTGGATCATCCCCGCACCCTTCGCCTGAGCGCTAATCAGCACCGGCCCACCGGAGAGCGCGACCTCGATCGTTGCGCGCTTCTCGAATGCGTCGGTCGTCATGATCGCCCGCTGGAAATCCTCTTCACCATCTGCGGATAGCTGTCCTGCGCACTCGGTGATTCCCGCGACGACCGGCTCGGCGTCCATTTGAACTCCGATCACGCCGGTCGAGCAGACCGCTACCTGGTGTGCGCCAACTCCGAGCGCGGCAGCGCCGGCGGCTTGCATTGCCTGAGCGACTTCGTAACCGTCGTGCCCTGTTGCGGCGTTGGCGTTGCCGCTGTTGGCGACGACGGCGCGGAGCTGCCCGAGGTGGCAGCGCTCGCGTGTGAGCAACACAGGCGCGGCTTGGACTCCCGAACGGGTGAAGCGTGCGGCGCTAGTTGCGTCGGGCTCGTCGCAGATGATGATTCCCAAATCGAGCTTGCCGGAGGGCTTGATTCCGGCTGAGAGCGCGCCGGCGCGGAAGCCTGCCGGCAGGCCGCCTTCAGTTACTTCGCGGACGCCGACCGGGACCGGCGCCCAACGTGAGGTGAAGATGTTCATAGCTCTATTCCTTGCGCTTCGGGGAGCCCGAGCATCAAGTTGAGGTTCTGAATCGCCTGCGACGCGGCGCCCTTCCATAGGTTGTCGATCACGGCGAAGACGAACGCTTTGCCGGTGCGCTCGTCGAGACTTACGTTGATCCGGCAGAGATTGGTTCCGCGGACCTCACGGACTCCTGGAAGATGGTCAACAACTTGGACGAACTGTTCGCCGTCGTAGGCGGCGGCGTAGAGCGCGTCGATGTCAACGCTTTCGCTGAGCGTTACGTAGCAGCTCACAAGCTCGCCTTGGTCGAGCGGGACGAGGTGCGGCGTGAAGGTGACGGTGAGGTCGGTGGCGCCCGCGAGCGCCAGTTCTTGGTCGATCTCGGGCATGTGGCGGTGCTGGCCGACGCCGTAAGGCTTGACGTTCTCATCGACGCTGACGAAGTGCGTCACGGCGCTCGCTTCACGACCTGCGCCCGATACGCCGCTTTTGGCGTCAATTACAACGTCGCTGATGAATGGCGCGAGCGGCGCGAGCGCGAGCACCGAGGCGGTCGGGTAGCAGCCAGGGTTGGCGACGAGGCCTGCGCCCTTGATCTGCTCGCGGTTGCGCTCAGGTAGGCCGTAGACGGCGTCCTCAAGCAGATCTGGCACCGTGTGGGGCACATACCACTGCTCGTAAACACTCTGGTCGCTGAGCCGGAAGTCGGCGCTGAGGTCAACGACCGGCACGCCCGCGGCGCGCAGCTCGGCCACGACTGGCGCCGAGGCCCCGTGCGGATAGGCGACAATTGCGCCGTCGAGCTCGCCGTGCGCTCCGAGCGAAAGCTCCTCAAGCACGGCATCGCAGCCGTACTGGGGGTAGAGCGCGGAGAGCCGCTGGCCGGCGTCGGAGCGGCTCGTTGCCGCGGCGAGGTCCAGCGCCGGATGGCGATCGACCAACTCGGCCGCGAGCGCGCCGGCGTATCCGGAAGCCCCGGCGACAAGAATCCGCTGATTAGCCACGGAGCTCACCGCCAACCTCGGCCTTCAAAGCGGCGACTATCTTCTCGCGCAGCGGCGCGACGTCTTCGTCGCTGAGAGTGCGATCGGCGGCGGCAAAATCAACGTGGAGAGCGAGCGATACGCGCCCCTCCCCTACCTGCTCGCCGCTGTAGACGTCGAAGACTTCGGCGCGGCTGACGAGCGGTGAGCCGGCGGCGATGATGCAGGCAACGACGCTCGCTGCGCTGACGTCTGCGGGAACGATCACAGCGAGGTCTTCACGCAGCGGTGGAAAGCTCGTCAGGTCGTTGAAGATTGCCTGCGACGGGGCGATCGCGGCGGCGCGGCCAATGTTGATTGCGAGCGCAGCGATCGGCTGCTCGATCTCCCAGCTTGACGCTACGGCCGGGTGAACCTCGCCAAACCAACCGAGCGAGCCGTCGGCAGTCGCAATCATCGCCGTCCGGCCTGGGTGAAGGAACGGCAGCTCACCATCTTCGACCTGCCAATCAATTCCGAGCGCGCCGAGCACCGAGCTAACGAGCGCGTGAGCAGTCTCAATTCGCGCAGCGGGCGGCTGCGGATCGGCCCAGCTTGGCTCGCGCGCCGGCCCGGTGATGATCGCGCCGAGGCCGTGGTGCTCGTTGGCTGCCATGCCGTCTTCGCTAGGGCCAGCGCGATAGACCGAACCCGACTCGAACAGCGCACAGCCTTCAGCGCCGCGGGCCAGGTTGTAAGCGGCGGCGTCGAGCAACGATGGAAGCAGTGTTGGCCGCATCACGGACTGGGCCGAGCTCATTGGGTTTTCAATCACGACAAGCGCGCGCAGCGGGTGATCGTCGGGGAGCAGCAGTCGGTCGCAGATCTGCGGGTCAGTAAACGACCAACCGACGATCTCGCTGAGACCACGGCCAACAAGCACGTCTTCTGCGCGCCTAACCAAGCGCTGCTCGCGGCTTAAGCCACCGGCGCGGCCGGTGCGATTCAGTGGCAAGGTCGCCGGAAGCGAATCGAGGCCATTGATCCGCGCGACCTCTTCAATTAGGTCGGCTTCCCGCGTTACGTCGTCGCGGCGCCAGTGCGGGACCGCTACGTCGAGGCCGTCTTCGGCGGCAGCGACGCCGAAGCCGAGCGCCTCAAGGATTTCCTGCGAGCGCTGCTGCTCGATCGGTGTGCCGAGCAGAGAAGCGATACGCGCGTCGCGCAGTCGGATTACATCTGCTGGCGGCCCATCGCCGCCAACGTCGAGCGTGCCGTCGGCCAGTGTTGCGCCAGTCAGTTCAAGCATTAGCGTCGTCGCCATCGCCTGTGCTTCAAGCGCGCCCTCAGGAGGAAGTCCCTTCTCGAACCGTGATGAAGCTTCGCTTCGGAGACCGAGTCGCGTAGATGTGCGATTGATATTCGCCCCATCCCATACGGCAGCCTCGAGCAGCACGCGGCTCGTCTGCTCGCTGACTTCAGAGCGGCTGCCTCCCATCACGCCAGCCAGCGAGGTTGGCCCATCGCCGTCGGCGATGAGGCAGATGTCGCTGTCAAGCGAGCGTTCTTCGCCGTCGAGCGTTGTGAGCACCTCGCCCTTGCGCGCAGACCGAACCGTGAGTTCGCCACCCGCAATCTGGTCGAGATCGAAGGCGTGGAGTGGATGGCCGCTAACCAGCATCACGTAGTTGGTGATGTCGACTACGTTGCTGATCGAGCGCTGCCCAGCTGCGGCAAGTCGCGCCTTCAGCCAGATCGGAGATGGGCCAACAGTTACGTTCTCAAAAACGCG
>JBAXGJ010000141.1:0-4063 GCA_037139475.1 Actinomycetes bacterium | reverse complement strand
AGGTCGGTACCGGCGATCGCTTCTGTTGGGCCGCCGCTGATCTTCTCTGGGTTGGTCTGCTCCGAGTACCAGCGCTTGATCGGCGTCATCGTGCCGTCGAGGTAGTCAGCGCGCTCGGTGCTGAGCGCGCCTTGGGAGTCGCAGCCGATGATCTCGCGCACACCTGCTTCGATCAGGATCTTCGTCACGGCCACTCCGGCGGCGCCGAGGCCGATCACGAGCACGCGTAGATCGGTTAGGTCGCGGCCGGTCAGGCGGCAGGCATTGAGCAGCGCGGCGAGCACGACGACTGCGGTTCCGTGCTGGTCATCGTGGAAGACGGGGATGTCGAGCGAGGCCTTCAGGCGCTCCTCGATCTCAAAGCAGCGCGGAGCAGAGATGTCCTCGAGGTTGATGCCACCGAAGCCTGGGGCGATCCTCTCAACGGTTTCAACGATCTCGTCGGTGTCTTTCGTGTCGAGACAGATCGGGAAGGCGTCGACGCCGGCGAACTCCTTGAACAGCATCGCCTTGCCTTCCATCACCGGCATCGCCGCGCGCGGACCGATGTCGCCAAGGCCGAGCACGGCTGTTCCGTCGCTGACGACGGCGACCGTGTTTCGCTTGATCGTGTACTGGAAGGCGCGCTCTGGGTCCTCGTAGATTGCGCTGCAGACGCGAGCTACGCCCGGCGTGTAGGCCATCGAAAGGTCGTCGCGGGTTTTTAGCGGGTGGCGATTGTGCTGCTCGATCTTGCCGCCAACGTGCATTTGGAAGGTGCGGTCGGTCGTGTCAATCACGCGCGCGCCCTCAACCGCTTCGATCGCATCAACGATCGCGGCCCACTGTTCGGAGCCGGCCGCATTAACGGTCACGTCGCGGATCAGGTGCTGATCGGCCTCGACTAGTTCGATCGCACCGATCGTTCCGCCGGCATCGCCGATCGCGCTGGCAACGCGTCCGAGCATGCCGGGGATGTCTTCGATCTCGATCCGGATCGTCAAGCTGTACTGGGCTGAGGGAGTTGAGCTCACGGTCGCTGAGTGTATGAAGGTTGGCTGGCCACCGGCGTGCCGACTGCTGCGGTAGCGTCAGCAGTCGTGGCCAAGACGCTCTATCTGATCGACGGCAACAGCCTCGCCTACCGGGCCTTCTTCGCTCTGCCCGACACGATCTCTACCTCGAAGGGCCAGCCGAGCAACGCGATCTTTGGCTTCGCTTCGATGTTGGTCAAGCTCTTCACCGAGTACGGCAATAATCCGACGATTGTCTGTTGGGACCGCGGCACGTCTGGGCGCAAAGAGCTCGATCCCCGCTACAAGGCCAACCGCCCGTCAAAGCCAGACCTGCTGCGCGAGCAGTGGCCACACTTCGCGCCGATTGTTGAGGCGTTCGGCTGGCACAACGTGCAGGTCGAGGGCTTTGAGGCCGATGACGTGATCGCTTCGCTCGCCGAGATCGCACGGACGGCTCCAAGCCCGGTCCCCGTCGTGATCGTGACCGGCGACCGCGATTCGTTTCAGCTGATCGACCCGGAGGGCCACGTCACGGTGATGGCGACTGCGCGCGGGATCACGGAGACGAAGTTCTACGACTACGAAGGCGTTATCGAGCGTTACGGCATCGCCCCTGAGCTGATTCCCGACTTTTATGGCCTCAAGGGCGATTCGTCCGACAACATTCCTGGCGTTCCAGGAATCGGCGACAAGACTGCGGCCGCGCTGCTTCAGCAGTTTGGCTCGCTGGAGACGATCCTCAGCAGCGTTGACGAGATAACCGGCGCCAAGCGCAAGGAAAACCTGACCAACTTTGCCGGCGATGCAAGACTCAGTAAGGAGCTCGCGACGATCCAGCGCGACGTGCCGCTTGAGGTCGATCCGCTCGCGATCGCTGCCGCAGAGAGCGAGCCGAGCCGAGCAAAGCTGCGCGAGGTCTTCATCGAGTTCGAGTTGAGGGACCCGCTGCGGCGGATTGAGGCCGAGCTCGGCCCGGCCGACGATGGCGACGAGGTCGAGGAGGCGCCTCTGGTTGAAGCCGAGCCGGCGGTCAGCGTCACGGTCGAGGCCAGCTCGCTCGCTAAAGCGGTCGCGCTAGGCGACAAACACGCTCCGCTCGCGATCGCAGTCGCCGCGCCCGAGACGGAAGACGGTGAGCTGTTCGCACGTGAGCAGGAGTGGCGCCTGGCCGCCTACTGCGACGGGCAAGCTGCCGTCTGCGAGTTGGATGATCCTGCCGCGCTGGCTGCCGCGCTCGGCGAGCGGCCAGTAATTGTTCACGACGCGAAAGCGCTTGGCGTCGTCCCCGCGGTCGTCGCCCACGACACGCTGCTTGCGGCCTATCTGCTCGAGCCTTCGCGCCGTAGCTTTCTGCTCGACGAGCTCTGCGAGGAGGCCGGCATCGCTATCGCGCTCGATGACGCTGGGGCCCGCGCAGCAGCGCTCACTTCGCTGCTAGCTGCGCGGCAACGCTTGATGCTTGAGGAACGTGGCGAGCTCAGCTTGCTCGACACGATCGAGCTTCCGTTGATCCCGGTGCTGCGTTCGATCGAAGTCGCTGGCGTGCGCCTGAACACTAAAACGCTGGCCGAGATCGCGCAGCGCGTGCGAGATGAGATCACGACGCTTGAGCAGCAGATTTGGGATTTGGCCGGTGAGGAGTTCGTGATCGCTTCGCCGCAGCAGCTAAGCGCAATCTTGTTCGAGAAACTCGGCCTGACGAAGAAGCGCAAGGGCAAGACCGGTTATTCGACCGACGCGCGCGTTCTCCAGTCGATTCGCGACGAGCACGAGATTATTCCGGTCGTCGAGCGTTGGCGCGAGCTGAACCAGCTTTCGAAGACCTATCTAGAGGCACTGCCTTCGCTAGTGGATGACCAGAGCCGCATTCACACCACCTTCGTGCAGGCCGCGGCGGCGACCGGCCGGCTGGCGTCGATCAATCCGAACATGCAGAACATTCCGGTCCGCACCGAGCTTGGCCGTGAAATCCGCGGCTGCTTCGAGGCGGCGCCGAAATTGGCGCTGCTCTCGGCCGACTACTCGCAGGTTGAGCTGCGCCTGCTCGCGCACGTCGCTGAAGAGGAGGTGCTGATGGATATTTTTAGCGCCGGGGAGGACGTTCACACCGCCACGGCGCGCGAGGTCTTCGGCGTCTCCGCGGACGAGATCGATTCCGGAATGCGTTCGAAGGCGAAGATGATCAACTATGGAATCGTTTACGGGCTCGGTGATTACGGACTCGCCGATCGGCTCAACATCTCGCGCGGCGAGGCGCGCGAGTTCATCGACGCTTACCTCAACCGCTTCGGCAAGATCCGCCACTTCATGGACCAGACAGTTGAGAAGGCGACCGACGATGGCTATGTGACGACGCTCTTCGGCCGTCGCCGCAATATTCCCGAGCTGCGCTCGACGAATGGCCAGACGCGCGCGCTGGGCGAGCGGCTGGCGCTCAACACGATCGTCCAGGGGACGGCCGCTGACGTTATGAAGCTGGCGATGATCGAGGTTGCCGACGCGCTCGCAGCAACCGATCTGAAGACCGAGATGATCCTCACAATTCACGACGAACTGCTGTTCGAAGGGCCAAAAGCGGAGCAGAAAGAGCTCTCTGAGCTAGTAGAGAAGGGGATGATCGCCCCTTGGGGAGAGCGCCAGCCGCCGTTGGCGGTCGATATCGGCACGGGACGGACGTGGCTAGAAGCGAAGTAATACCGCTAACCTTGCCGTTCAATGACAACCACATCTACCGACCAGTCCACTGAAATCGACGTTGAATCGCAGATTGTTCCCGGAAGCGACGGGATGCTGCTCGAGATCGACGGCCAGATCGTCCCTAACTACGCAGCAACCTTCACAACCTTCAATGAGGGTGAGGTCGTCTCCGGCCGCGTAGTCCAGATCGACAAAGACGAAGTACTCGTCGACGTCGGCTTCAAGAGCGAGGGAGTGATCCCCTCAGCCGAGCTTTCGATTCGCAAGAACATCGATCCCGGTGAAGAGGTAGAGCTAGGCGAAGAGATCGACGTCTTGGTGCTCACGAAGGAGGATCAGGAAGGTCGCCTGATCGTCTCGAAGAAGCGCGC
>JBAXGJ010000140.1:0-4071 GCA_037139475.1 Actinomycetes bacterium | reverse complement strand
TCGCTGGAGAGCGACGAGCGCCGCAGTAGCGCCTTCACTCGGCTGCGGAATTCGCGAACCGAAAATGGTTTCGTTATGTAGTCGTCGGCGCCGATCTCAAGGCCGACGATCTTGTCGACCTCTTCAGACTTCGCAGTCAGCATGATGATCGGCACCGTGCTGCGGGTTCGTAGCCGCTGGCAGAGCTCGAAGCCATCCATCCGCGGCATCATCACGTCGAGCACGACGAGGTCGAAAGTTGATTCGCGGAACAGCTCGAGGCCCTCCCGGCCGTCGCTGGCTTGGACCACTTCGTAGCCGTCCTGCCGCAGGGGGAAGGAGAGAAGCTCCTGGATTGACTGCTCGTCATCGACGAGCAGAATGCGTGCGGTGCGCTCTGTCATCTGCGCGTGCCAGCCTAGGCGCTTTACCCTTCCTCTACAGCAATGCTTGACCCGCGCATCTACCGAGCAGCATTCGTGCCAGTGCTGTTCGTCCTAATCATCGTCGCTTTCTCGCTTGAGAATCGGCCCGCTCCGCTGCGCTCTCAACTGGTTCCAGCCGCTTTTGACGGCGCCAGGGCGGCGCGGATGACGAAATTGCTGGCCGATCAATACCCGTCGCGGCGGCCTGGCAGCGCCGGTGATCAGAAACTTGCCTTGCGCGTCGCTCAGGAGCTGCGTGCGGTGCTTCCGAAGGTTGCCGTTCGCACGCGCGCTGTGGCGGACGCCAACACGGTCGATGGGGAACGCGACTTAATTACGGTCGAGGCGACGCAGCCAGGTTCGGCCCCAGGCGCGCAGCTGGTCGTGGTTGCCGCGCGCGACGCGCTGGCTCCGCGCTCGGCCGCCTCGCTCTCCGGAACGGCGGCGATGATTGAGATCGCCCGCGCCGTTGCGCTCGCTCGCCCACGGCGCAGCGTCACCTTCGCTTCGGTCAGCGGCTCGACCGGGGGGCAGGCGGGAATCAAACAGCTCTCAAAGCAGCTCGCTGCTCCGGTCGACGCGATGATCGTGCTCGGCGACTTGGCTGGGCCGGTTGCGACCGATCAGCTCGTCAGCGGCTGGTCGACCTCTGCGGGGGCCTCGCCGCTCATTCTGTCGCGCACAGTGGCGACCGCGCTGCGCGCTGAGACTGGACTGAAGGCCGCTTCGCCGCTGGCTCGCAGCGAGTTGGCGCGCTTTGCTTGGCCGGTCACTGTCGGGCAGCAGGGCCCGCCCGCTGCGGCCGGGATTCCGACCGTGCTGCTCTCCGCCAGCGGTGAGCTGACGGCCGCCGGCGACGCGCCGGTTGACGCAACGCAGCTACAGGGCTTCGGACGCGCTGCTCTTCGCTCACTTACTGCGCTCGATCAGAACCCAAAGATCACCGACGGTAGCCCCAGCCTTGATCTTGTGATCACGCGCAAGCTGCTTCCGCCCTGGGCGATTCGCTTGCTCGTGGCTGCGCTGCTTCTGCCGGCGCTGCTGACCGGCGCCGACGGTTTTGCGCGGCTGCGCCGCGAGCGCTCGCCGGTTGCCCGCTGGATCGGTTGGGTCCTTGCCGCCGCGGTGCCGTTCGCCTTGGCGGCAATTTTCGTGCGCGCTCTCGGCCTGCTTAGCGTTCTAAATGTCACGGCGCCACCGGCGCCGCCCGGGTCGCTGCCTTTCGCGGCGGCCGGGATCGGCGCGCTGATCAGTGCCGCTGTGATCTTCGCGCTGGCCTTCATCGTCCTGCGCCCGATCATCAACGCGGCGCTCACGGTCAGCGACTCAAGCGAGGCGCCCGGTGCCTCGCTCGCCCCGACGCTCGTCATCTGCCTGGTCGCAGTCGTCGTCTGGATCTTCAACCCTTACGCAGCGTTGCTGCTGATTCTCCCGGTCAACATTTGGCTCCTGGTTGGCGCCCGCGAGCTGCCGCTGCGGCGGCGCTGGGCGATCTTCTGGATCCTGTTCAGCCTGCTACCCGTGGTCGCGGTGGCGCTCGTCTACCTCGACCAATTCTCGCTCTCTCCGTTCGCGCTGGTCTGGTTCGTCCTGCTCTCGCTGGCTGGCGGCACGCCGCCGCTACTGGCTGCGCTTGGCTGGTGCGTCGCCTGCGGCGCTGGCGCCGCAGCGCTGCTTCGCGCAGTCCGCCGCGACGCAGCGCCGGATCAGGCGATCACGGTTCGCGGACCGGTCAGCTACGCCGGGCCCGGGTCGCTCGGCGGCGTTGACTCAGCCCGTCGTCGCTGACGGATCGTCACCGACACGGTGCTGGTAGCCGTGCAACTCAGTTCGTTCCCCGGCGGCGTTAATGAAGCGAACTTCACCAGCTCCTTCAGTCACGATGCCGATGCGCGTTAGGCCGGAGAGCCCCGCTGCCGCTTGATCGGGAAGGCAGGCGCAGAGCTCAAAGTCTTCGCCGCCGCTGGCGGCAAACTGAGCCGCATCGCGACCGAGCTCGGAGGCGATCTGCTCGACGCCGTCGGCGAGCGGAATCGAGGCGAGCTCGATCTCCAGCGTTACCGAGCTGCGCGCAGCAATTTCGCTCGCATCATTGGCTAGGCCGTCGGAGATGTCGATCAGCGCATCGGCGCCGGCGGCGCGGAGCTCGCGGGCGCAGTCAAAGCGCGGCTGCGGCCGCAACTGGGAGGCGATAAGCGAATCGGTCAGCGGCGCGGCGAGCGTGCTTCCCGCCGCGCTCTCGAGGATTGCGAGCCCGGCAGCGGCAGCGCCGAGCGGACCACTGACGTAGACGCCGTCGCCGGCTTTAGCGCCGCCACGCCCGATCAGCTGCTCTGGGCTGTCGCTCCAACCGACGACCGTGACTGAGCAGAAGAGCGTTGGCGAGCGAACTAGGTCGCCTCCGGCAACAGTTACACCGGTCTGAGCCGCCAGTGCCTCAATCGAGGCTGCCAGGCTAAGTACGTCACTGTCGCTCAGTCCGTTGGGGATTCCAAGCGAGATGTACGCCTCGCCTGGTTCGGCGGCCATCGCCGCAAGATCGGAGAGCGCAACTGCCAGAGCTTTGTGGCCAACGTCGGCGACTGTCACGCGCTCGTTGTCGAGGCGGAAGTGAATCCCGTCGACGATCGAGTCGACGCTCGTCACGCAATAGGGCTTCGAGCGAATGACGGCGCAGTCGTCGCCGATCCAGTTGACGTTGCGTTCACCGCGCTGGGCGAAAAGCTGCTCGAAGGCGCTGATGAGCGACCGTTCGCTCACTTACAGCCTGCTAGCGGTGGCGGTAGACGATCCGCGCACGGTCAAGGTCGTAAGGCGAGACCTCTACACGGACGCGGTCACCGGGAAGGATTCGGATTCGGTAGCGGCGCATCTTGCCTGCGACGTGACCGAGCACTAGGTGGCCGTTGTCGAGTTTGACGCGGAACATCGCGTTCGGCAGCGCCTCAACGACGTCGCCTTCGAACTCGACTTTCTCTTCTTTTGCCATCAGCGCTGACCGTAGCAGTCGCTTCGCCCGTTAACCGGGCGTTACGCCGCCGGTGCCGGGATCTACTGGAGTTGGCGTAGGTGTTGGCTTTGGTGTTGGCGTTGGCACCGGTGTTGGCGTCGGCTTCGGATTAGGCGGCGCTTCGTACTGGCCGCCGTTGTTCTTGTTGTCCTTCGGCTTCTTGTCCTTCTTCTTCTTATTTTTGTCCTTGGCCAGCGGATCGACTGCGTCGCCAGGCGCGCCCTCGGTTGCGTAGGTGCCGAGGAACTCTTGCGCGACGAATGGTTCCTTCGGATCGGGGAACGGGTCGCAGGCGCGGCCTTCCATCGCGACCTGCATGAAGTCGTGGAAGATCGACGCTGGCGCTTGGCCGCCGAACATTCCGGTTGAGATTGCGGCGTCGGGGAAGCCGACCCATACGGCGGTGTTCAGCGAGGTCGTGAAGCCGTCAAACCAAGCGTCGGTGAAGTTGCTGGTGGTGCCGGTCTTGCCGGCAGTCGGGCAGCCGAGCGCCGCGCCGGTGCCGGTGCCGCCCTGAACGTTTGCCTCCATCGCCTTGACCGCTTCGTGCGTCTGGCCATCGGTGAAGACCTTCACGCGGTCGCGGCGGCCGAGCGATCTGTCGACTGTGCCGTCGGCGAACTCAACCTTCTTGATCGCCACCGGGCGGATTCTCCA
>JBAXGJ010000139.1:0-4108 GCA_037139475.1 Actinomycetes bacterium | reverse complement strand
GGGCAGACGGAGCGAAGTTCGTAACGGTGGAGGCAGTAGACGCAGCGGTAGCGGCCGGGAACGGTCGTCGGTCGCAGCCACGGTTCGTGGCACGAAGGGCACTCCAATCCGACCGACAATTCCGCCATCGCGCTGACAATAGAACGCGGCGCCCCGGAAAAGCGAACAGCATCATTCGCCGCGACCACGCTGGTACTCGTCCCAGCTCATCGCGCGCGAACCTGGCGGCACAACCTCGTCATAAATCAGCCGCCCACCGTCGAGGTGGGCGCTGCGAACGCCGAGCATCGTTCCGTCGTCAAGCTCGACCCGTGCGCCGATGTGCGGGGCGAGCGCCCGAACACGGCGCTCCTGCTCTTCCGCGCTGCTCGTCGTGCTGAGGATCCGATCGGCGGCAGTGATCTTCTCAGCGTATGTTGCCGCCGACTCGTCCTGCTCGATGAACGGCTGTGGCGAGCGAATCGCCTCGATAAGAAGCCCAGCGCCGCGCAGCTCCAGCCGCTCGCTGAGCGAGCCAAAGCTGTCATCGGCGCGGATCGGCTCGCGCACCGAAGCGCAGACCGGACCGCAATCGAGCCCTTCGACCAGTCGCATGATCGAAACCCCAGTCTCTTCGTCGCCAGCAATCATCGCCCGTTCGATCGGCGCCGCACCGCGCCAACGTGGCAGCAGCGATGGATGGACGTTGAGAATCTCGTAGCTCGAGAGCAGCGGCTCGCGGATCAGGGCGCCATATGCGCATACGAGCAGCGCATCGGGCTCAGCCGCGGCGATCAACTCACGGCCAGCCTGATCATTGATGTCGTCCGGCTGAGCAAGCTCAATCGCTAGCTCGCGTGCAACGTCGGCGACCGGCGGCGCGGTTAACTTGCGACCGCGACCAGCGGGACGATCGGGCATCGTGACGACCAGCTCCGGGGCCTCGCCGGCGTCGACAAGGTGGCGCAGCAGGCCGGCAGCGAACTGCGCCGTTCCGATGTAGACCGTCGGCATCTGCCCCGCCGCCTAGAAGCCTGAGCCGAGTTCACGCAGGTCGCGCATCGCCTCGCGGCGTTGCGCACGGGTCGTGCGGTCGATAATCAGAACCCCATCGAGGTGGTCTAGCTCGTGCTGAATCACTCGCGCCTCGAGCCCATCAACCTCGAGCTTGAGCGGCTCGCCGAAGCGGTCCTGCGCGCTGACTCGGATCTGCGCCGGCCGCGTTACCTCGACGACAACCTGCGGAAGACTAAGACAACCCTCCTCGAACGTCTCTTCCTCGTCTGAGCTCCAATCGATCACAGGATTGACGAGCGCTTGCAACGGGCCCTCATCACTGACGCGGTAGACGAAGAAGCGGCGCAGCAGCCCAACTTGGTTGGCGGCAAGCCCGACGCCAATTGCGTCCTCCATCAGCAGCCCCATCCGATCGATCTCGGCCCGCAGAGAGTCATCGAACTGTTCAACCTCTGCTGCCTGTGACTTGAGCACCGGGTCACCAAATTTGCGCACGTGGCGCAGTGCGGCCTCACGGCGAGCGAGCATCTCCGGATCCATCTCCGGCGGTTCGCGGCGCAGTTCTTCGGCTTCTGTTTGGCTCTCTTCTGTCATCGGCAGGGGCAGATTCTAGAGGGGGTGCAGGGCGCTACTGCGGCTCGACGTCGACCGAGATCGCAACCGACTTGCGGCCGGCGCCCTTTGCGACGCGCCCGACGGCAGCGTTGACGGCCTCAACGGCAGCATGGCGGTCCTCAGCCTTGATTACGACCTGCGAGCGCTCACGGCCGCGCAATCTGAACAGTGGTGCGGGGCCGAGCGAGCCTGGAAGCGCTGCCTGAAGCTCGCTTGCGGCCTCCTGGGCGGCGCCCGACTGAGGAGAGGCGCAGACGATTCTAATCAGCGTCGAAAACGGTGGATAGCGCAGCGCCTCGCGCCGCGCGAGCTCTTCTTCGAGGAAAGCCGGCGCGTCATGGGCGGCGGCGAGGACAAGCGCTGGTGCGTCTGGCGTGAGGCTCTGGACAATCACCCTCCCCCGCTCGCTGCCGCGGCCGCTCCTGCCTGCCAGCTGCGTCACGAGCGAGAAGGTCCGCTCTTCGGCGCGAAAATCGGGGAAACGCAGCGTTTGATCGGCGTCAACGACGACGCCGAGTTCGACGTCGGGGAAATCGTGACCCTTCGCGACGACCTGTGTGCCGAGCAGGATCCCCTGATCGGCCTGCTCGAAAGCGCGCAGCACGGCGCCAGCGTCGGTCGCGTCGCCGTCGAGGCGGAAGACCTTCCCGGGCAGTTCCGTCTCGAGCCGCTCTGTGCCTGTGCCGTGGCGGGCAATCGAGACCGAGCCACACTCGGCGCACAGCTCCGGCACGCGCTCGCGGTGGCCGCAGTGGTGGCAGGAGATCGAACCGCTCGCGCGGTGCAGCACCAAGGTCACGTCACACTGCGGGCACTCCCACGCGTAGCCGCAGCTTGAGCAGCTGAGGTAGTTCGACCAGCCGCGGCGATTTAGCAGGACGATCGACTTGCGCGAATCGACCAGCGCCTGAAATGTGGCCGGGTGGAGCGAGCCGGGCGCTCCGCGCAGATCGATGATCTCAACCTGCGGCAGCGGCAGCTGATCGACGCGGTTTGGCAAGCTCAGCCGTCGCAGCCGGTGCCAGCTTTCGGCGCGCGGCGTCGCGCTACCGGCGACGAGCACGGCGCCGTGATCCTCGGCTCGGCGTGCAGCCACGTGGCGCGCGTCGTAGCGCGGGTCCCCCTCGTTCTTGTAGCTGCTGTCGTGCTCTTCATCGACGATGATCAGGCCGATCTCGCTCAGTGGCGCGAAGACGGCTGAGCGCGCGCCGATGCAGATTCGTGCCTCGCCGCTACGAAGTCGCATCCATTCATCGAACCGTTCCCCAGGCGTCAGCTTCGAATGGATCACGGCGACTGTCTCCCCGAACCGTTCGATGAAGCGGGAGATGATCTGCGGCGTCAGCGCAATTTCAGGAACGAGCACTAGAACGGTCCTGCCGGCCGCCAACACTTCGGCCGCGGCGCGCAGATAAACCTCTGTCTTGCCGGAGCCGGTAACTCCGTGCAGCAATAGCTGCTCGCCGGGCGAAGCCGCCAAGAGCTGCTCAAGCGCCGCGGCCTGATCGGCCGTCAGCGGCGGCCCGCTCTTGCCCGATGCCTTGCCAACCTCGGCGTGCTGGGGTGCGCGCCGCTGTGACTGCTCGTCGAGCTGCACCAGACCGCGCTTCTCGAGCCGCCGTAGCGCCGCCACGTCAGGGCCGGCGAGGCGTGGCAGCGTGCCGAGTAGCTGGCGTTGGTTGTCGGTCAGCCGTTCGCCTTCGTCGGGCTCACGCAGCTGGCTGGCATAGAGCGCGGAGCGCTCCTTCACCCCGCGCGGCGGCAGCATCAGCGAGTACGCGCGTGCTGGCGTTGAGCAGTACTCGTCGGCGAGCCAGGGGCCCAGTGCGACAAGATCTATCGGCAGCGATGCCGGCAGCAGCTGCTTCGGCTCGCTTAAGTCGTGTTCCGACGAATCCTTCAGAGCCGTCACTACCGCCAGCAGGTCGCGGCCGCCAAACGGAACAACGAGGACCGACCCCACCTCGGCCCCTTCAGGGCAGGAGTAATCAAACGGGCCGCGCAGGACGCGGGCCGTCGTGATCGGCTCGACCTGAGCAACTTTTGGCACAGCGGCGACGATAGAGCGCGCGCGGGATGGGTCATACCCGCGCGCAGGCGGCAATCGCTTCGCGACGCTGCGACTGGATCTGAACCGTGCGAGCGGTTTTAGCTACTCAGCAGCAGCGGCGCGCAGTGCGTCGGCGCGGTCGGTCCGCTCCCACGTGAACTGCTTCTCGTTACGGCCAAAGTGCCCGTAAGCGGCGGTCGCCGAATAGATCGGGCTGTGCAGGCTGAGGTACTCGCGGAAAGCGGCTGGCCGAAGATCGAAGTTCTCTGCGACGAGCTCTTCGATCCGCGCGCGCGGGATCGTTTCGGTGCCGAAGGTGTCGACCATTATCGAGACCGGCTTGGCTACGCCAATCGCATAAGCGACCTGCACCTCTGCGCGTTCGGCCAGGCCTGCGGCGACGATGTTCTTGGCTACGTAACGGGCGGCGTAAGCGGCCGAGCGGTC
>JBAXGJ010000138.1:0-4110 GCA_037139475.1 Actinomycetes bacterium | reverse complement strand
CAGCTTGATTAAGAACCTGCGAGAATGACGGCATGAGCACTGCCTACACCCCACCGAACCCAAACAAGCGCCGCAACGTAATGATCGCTGGCCTAGTAGCGGTCGTCGTCGTGGTAGCCGCGATCCTGATTCTTGTCAGCTCTGGCGACAACAGCGCCAGCACCGCACCAGCAGCCAACGCGCCCTTGAAGGGCATCAAAGAGACGAAGGCAATGCTCGAGGGGATTCCGCAGCAAGGCAACGCGCTCGGCAAGAAGAACGCTCCTGTGACAATGATTGAGTACGCCGACTACCAGTGCCCGTTCTGCCGCGATTACGCACTCAACACTATGCCGGTGCTGATCAACGATTACGTGCGCACTGGCAAGCTGCGGTTGGAGTTCGAGCCGTTGACTTTCATTGGCCCTGACTCTGAGACTGCTGCCCGAGCTGGCGCTGCCGCTGGCCAACAGAACTTGGAGTGGAATTACAGCCACCTCTTCTATTTCAATCAGGGCACCGAGCGCACTGGCTACGTGACCGACGCTTTCATCAACAAGCTCTACGCCGGCGCCGGGGTCAACGCCACGAAAGCGAACGCCTACCGCGCCAGTGCAGCGGCCGCGGTTCCGATCGCCGATGCGACGGCGAGCGCACAGCAGTACGGCGTTGCTTCGACCCCCTCGTTCGTTGTCGGTCCGACCGGCGGTCCGTACACCAAGCTTGAGGTTGAAATCGGTAATGCCGACGCCTTCAAGGCAGCGTTCGACGCGCTGCTGAAGTAAGCCGCGAGTGCTTGACCGTCGCCTCTATCGAACAGCGGTTGCTCTGACGATCGTTGGCATCGCGATCGCGGCCTACCTGACTTACGTCCACTACGCGGGGATTGAGCCAGCCTGCAGCACCGGTGGCTGCGAAGTCGTTCAGACCAGCGAGTGGGCCGACGTTTACGGCTTGCCGGTCGCGGTGCTTGGGTTGATCGGGTACATCTCAATCCTCGGCTCTTTGCTGGTTCTGCGTGGTGACGCGCAGCTATTCGTCAGCGCCGCACTGAGCCTCGTCGGTTTCCTCTACAGCGGCTATCTCACCTACCAGGAGCTTTTCACAATCAAGGCGATCTGCCAGTGGTGCGTCGGTAGCGCAGTGATCTTGACGCTGCTGGCAATCGTCACGCTTTGGCGCTTGCTGGCAAGCGGCGGTGCCGGCGCGGCTGAGACCGACAATGTCAGCTGACAGCTTTGGCGCTCGCTCGACGCTCGAGGCGGGCGGCCGCGAGCTGGAAATTTTCCGCGTTGACGCCCTCGATGGTCGCTTCGATGTAGCTCATCTGCCGTTTTCGCTCAAGCTGCTGCTCGAGAATCTGCTGCGCAACGAGGGCAAGGGCGACGTGACCGCCGCCGACATTGAGGCGCTCGCTGGCTGGGACGCGGCCGCCGAGCCGAGCGTTGAAATTGCGTTCAGCCCGGCGCGCGTGCTGATGCAGGACTTCACCGGGGTTCCATCGGTCGTTGATCTCGCGGCAATGCGCGACGCCGTCGTCGAGTTGGGCGGCGACGCGGCTGCAATCGAGCCGCTGGTGCCGACTGAACTCGTGATCGACCACTCTGTCCAAGTTGATTCCTTCGGCGCCGCTGATTCATTCGCAATCAACGCCCAGCGCGAGTTTGAACGCAACGGTGAGCGCTACAACTTCCTCCGCTGGGGGCAGCAAGCGTTTGAGCGCTTCCGCGTCGTGCCGCCCGACACCGGCATCGTCCACCAGGTCAACCTTGAGTACCTCGCGCGCGTTGTCTGCGTTGACGAAGGGCAGGCATTCCCCGACACGCTCGTCGGCACCGACAGCCATACAACGATGGTCAACGGCCTTGGCGTGCTCGGCTGGGGCGTCGGCGGGATTGAAGCTGAAGCGGCAATGCTGAACCAGCCGGTTTCGATGCTGATCCCGCGCGTGCTCGGCGTACGCTTGGACGGAGCACTACCCGAAGGCGCAACTGCGACCGACCTAGTGCTGACCGTAACCGAGCTACTGCGTGAGCGCGGCGTCGTTGGATCATTCGTTGAGTTCTACGGCCCCGGTATTTCGCAGCTCTCGCTCGCCGACCGCGCCACGCTCGGCAATATGAGCCCTGAGTTCGGTTCGACCTGCGCGATCTTCCCGATCGACGCTGAGACGATCCGCTACCTGCGCTTCACCGGTCGCCCCGAAGAGCAGGTTGAAGTCGTCGAGGCCTACGCGCGCGCGCAGGGCTTCTGGCACGACGCCGACGCGATCGAGCCGGTCTTCTCCGACACAGTTGCGATTGATCTGGGCGACGTTGTTCCATCGATCGCCGGTCCGCGCCGGCCACAGGACCGCGTCTCGCTTACAGATGCCCAAACCGATTACCGCGCCCAGCTTCCAAGCTTCGAGAGTGACATCGTTGCCGGCGAGGACGCTGAGCTGAAGAACGGCGACGTTGTGATTGCCGCGATCACAAGCTGCACCAACACCTCAAACCCGTCCGTGATGATCGCCGCCGGATTGGTGGCGAAGAAGGCTCGCGAGCGTGGCTTGACGGTTAAGCCGTGGGTCAAGACCTCGCTGGCTCCCGGCTCGAAGGTCGTCACCGATTACCTCGTCCGCGCCGAGCTGCAAGACGAGCTAGACGCGCTCGGCTTCAACCTTGTTGGCTACGGCTGCACAACCTGCATTGGTAATTCCGGACCATTGCCCGATGACGTGGCAGCGACGGTTCGCACCAATGGGCTCACGGTCTGCTCGGTGCTCTCCGGCAATCGCAACTTCGAGGGGCGCATCAACCCTGATGTGAAGATGAACTACCTCGCTTCGCCGCCGTTGGTTGTGGCCTACGCGCTGACGGGAACGATGGATGTTGATTTGACAAGCGATGCGCTTGGCCAAGACGGTGAAGGAAACGACGTCTTTCTCCGTGACCTCTGGCCGAGTGGCGCCGAGATCGCTGAGACGGTCGAGCATGCGGTTCAGTCCGACATGTTCCGCAAGAGCTACGCCCAAGTTTATGACGGCGACGTCAACTGGGCTTCGCTCGAATCGCCCGCTGGCGACCGCTTTGCTTGGAGCGAGGATTCGACTTATGTTCGCCGCCCGCCTTACTTCGACGGGATCACCGCCGAGCCGACCGCGGTCACCGACATCGCTGGTGCACGGGCCTTGGCGATCCTTGGCGACAGCGTTACGACCGACCACATCTCGCCGGCCGGTGCGATCAAGCCCGACAGCCCGGCTGGGCTCTACCTGCAGTCGCTCGGCGTTAAACCGGTCGACTTCAACTCCTACGGCGCGCGCCGCGGCAACCACGAGGTGATGGTGCGCGGAACCTTCGCCAACATCCGCCTTCGTAACCTGCTCGCGCCCGGCACCGAGGGTGGCGTAACGCGTCACCAGCCCGATGGCGCTGAGATGTCGATCTATGACGCGGCGATGCAGTACGCCGATGAAGGCACGCCGCTGGTCGTGCTCGGTGGCCGCGAGTACGGCTCCGGTTCCTCGCGTGACTGGGCAGCGAAGGGCACCTCGCTGCTCGGCGTGCGCGCCGTTATCGCCGAAAGCTTCGAACGGATCCATCGCTCCAACCTGATTGGGATGGGCGTTCTGGCGTTGCAGTTCCCGGCAGGCGAGAACGCCGCCTCTCTAGGGCTGAAGGGCGATGAGCTGTTTGAGATCAGCGGTGTCGCCGAGGCCCTCAACGCTGGCGAGATTCCGGCCGTTGCGGCGGTCACGGCGGGCGATGTCCAGTTCGAGGCGCCGGTCAGGATCGACACACCGAAAGAGGCCGATTACTTCCGCCATGGCGGAATTCTGCCGTACGTCTTGCGTCAGCTCGCGTCGCGCTGAAGAAACTGCGCTAACGCTTCGTGGTACTCAGGCACGTCGAGCAGGAATGAGTCGTGACCCCACGGGGATTCGATCTCCGTGTGGCTGGCGTTCAGCTGGCGCGCCTTCAGCTCGCTGACAATTCGCTGCGAGTGCGGAGCGGCAAATCGCCAGTCGCTGCTGAACGAGATCGCGAGGAATTCGGTCGGGTTGCCACGCAGTTTTTCGTCGATCCCCTCATCATCAAACGGAGTGAAGTAGTCCATCGTTCGCGTTAGGTAGAGGTAGGTCAGCGC
>JBAXGJ010000137.1:0-4131 GCA_037139475.1 Actinomycetes bacterium | reverse complement strand
GTCGCGTCCGCAAGAGTGGTCGAGCTGGGCGCCGCACGTTCGCGGCGCTTGGGGGCTGGGGGAGGGCGAGGTGCGCGTCGGGGCGCGCGGTTACGCGCGGCTGCTCGGAGTGGTTCCGATACCGGCGACGATTACTGCCGTTGACCCTGGCCGCTCGTGGACCTGGGAGGTTGGCCCGGTCGAAATGGTCCACCGCGTCGACCCAACCGCCGAGGGCTGCAGCGTCGCCGTCGAAATCAGTGCGCCGGCGCCGATCGAAGCTGCGCTTCGAATCGGCTACCGGCCACTGGTCGATCGTCTGCTGAGCCGTCTGCTCAGCGAATCGCGCAGGCCGCTTCGCGTTGGTTAGCCTAGTCGCGCTTTGATCCAAGCCAAGACGACTGCCCCTGCTGCTGGATCGGTTACGACACCCGAGTGCGTCAGCCCCGTGAATGTGTCGTAGGTGACATTGTCGCCACTGGCTTTGAGCTCTTTCACAAGAGCTTCAGTGAAGTTCGGGAATACAGTCGTATCACCGAGCCCCTGAGCGATTAGGACCGGAGCCTTGATCTTCAAGTTCGGGTTCATCGCCTTCAGCGCGGCGTCAATGCTGGCCGTCGTTACGCCTGCCTTGAGCACGTCCTTCGGAGCGATATCGCCGAAGATGTCGACGCCGCCGAGCTGCGCGGAGCAGACCTGCTCAATCTTCGGGAGCAGGGCAGCGATCTGAGGAGTGACGAGCGTGCTCGGATCAACTCCCGATTCGCGCGCAGCGCTGTGCAAGATCATCACGGCCAGCGCTGTCAGCCCCTTGAAACCATCGCCAAGGTTGCTGACTGCGTTGCCCTGTTCGTAGAGGTGCGAGGCCGGAGCGTAGGAGAAGACGCCCTTCATGTTGAGCTTCGGCGCCAGCTTCGGAGCGAGCGACGCAGCGAACAGAGATGACTGGCCGCCCTGTGAGTGGCCTCCGATTAGCCAGTCCTTACTTAGCTTCGGGTAGAGCTGGTGTGCGGCGAGCGCGATGTCAACTACGCCGCGGCCCTCTGAGGCTCCGATTAGGTAGGGGTGCGGCCCTGGTGTGCCGAGCCCTTGGTAGTCGGTACGCAGAACGACGTATCCAGCCTTGAGCCAGCCGTCGCCGCGCCCGTTCGTGGAGGTGATGTAGCCGTCAGCCGGTCCGCCGTCCACGTTGCGCGATGGCGCGCAGACGTCTGCAGCGCCAACTGTTCCGTGGGCCCATGAGATGACCTTGAAGCCACCCTTTGGAGCCTTGCCCTTGGGTAGGTCAATTGTGCCGGAGACGGCGATTGGCTTGCCCTTTGGATCGAGTGAGCGGTAAAGAATGAGCATCGTCTTCGACGCTGAAGGAAGCGCAACGCGGCCGTTGGCTGTCTTCTTCACTTCGCGCGACCAGATGACCGAGCCCGGCTTGCCGGCCTTGATCTGCTTGGCAGAGGCCGTGTAGAAGGCGTCTCCCAATGGCGCCTTTAGGTTGCCGGCCTGAGCCAGCGACGCGCCTGGCAGCAGCATCGCTGTCGCTGAGACGGTCAGGATTAGCAAACGGATGCTGCGGTTCTTAAGTGACATCTTCTCTCCCCGAGATTAAACTTGTTGGCGCGAGGCCAACTCGTGAACAAAACTTTACTCCGGACTGTCAAGCAATGCGCCGCCTGCAGCGTCAGCGGCGCTCCCGGTTGGTTAGCGCAGTCGCGCCTTGATCCAATCGAGGACGACTGCCGACGCTGCTGGATCGGTCACGACACCGGAGTGCGTTAGCCCGGCGAATGTGTCGTAGGTGACCTTGTCGCCGCTCGTCTTCAGCTCAGCCACAAGAGCCGCAGTGAAGGACGGGAAGACGGTCGTATCGCCGAGTCCTTGAGCGATAAGAACCGGAGCCTTGATCTTCACGTTCGGGTTCATCGCCTTCAGCACGGAATCAATGCTGGCCGTCGTTACGCCTGGCTTGAGCACGTCCTTCGGCGCGATATTGCCGAAGATGTCGTCGCCGCCAAGCTGCGCGAGGCAGACCTGCTCAATCTTCGGCAGCAGGGCTTCGATCTGAGGAGTGACGAGCGTGCTCGGCTGAACTCCTGCTTCGCGTATGGCGCTGTTCAGGATCATCACGACCAGCCCTGTCAGCCCCTTGAAATCATCGCCAAGGCCGCTGATTGCTTGGCCCTGTTCGTAGAGATGCGAGACCGGAGCGTACGAGAAGACACCCTTCATCTTGAGCTTCGGCGCCAGCTTCGGAGCGAGCGAGGCGGCGAAGAGAGATCCCTGGCCGCCCTGTGAGTGGCCTCCGATTACCCAGTCCTTGCTTAGCGTCGGGTAGAGCTCGTGTGCGGCCAGCGCGATGTCAACTACGCCGCGGCCCTCTGAGGCGCCGATTAGGTAGGGGTGCGGTGGCTCTTTAACGCCGAGCCCTGGGTAGTCGGTACGAAAAACGGCGTATCCGGCCTTGAGCCAGCTGTTGTAGCTCGCGGTCGCGTAGGTGATGTAGCCGTCAGCCGGTCCGCCAGCGAAGTCGGCCGATGGCGCGCAGATGTCGGCCGCACCGGTCGTGCCGTGAGCCCAAGAGATGCCCTTGAAGCCGCCCTTTGGAGTCTTGCCCTTAGGTAGGTCAATTATTCCGGAGACGGCGATTGGCTTGCCCTTCAGATCGAGCGAGCGGTAAAGGACGAGCATCGTCTTCGACGCTGAGGCAAGCGCAACGCGGCCGTTGGCCGTGTACTTGACCTGGCGCGCCCAGATGACAGAGCCGGGCTTTCCGGCCTTGATCTGCTTGGCCGAGGCCGTGTAGAAGGCGTATCCGGCCGGCCCCTTCTTGATCGCTTGGGCCTGAGCCAGCGACGCGCCTGGCAGCAGCATTGCTGTCGCTGAGACGGTCAGGATTAGCAAACGGATACTGCGGTTCTTAACTGACATCTTCTCTCCCCGAGATTGAACAGATTGGCGCAACGCCAACTTGTGAATAGAACTTTACTCCGATCTGCTCAGCAATGCGCCGTTTGCAGCGTCAGCGTCGCTGCCGGTAGCCTGCTCTGCGCACCCTCTATGAGCAAGGTCGAGTCGCTAACGAAACGGATCAACTGGCGCCTCGTCGGCCGGGTTGTCTCGCTGCTCGTGATTGCGTTCGTCGTTTACAGGCTGCTGCCGACGCTGACGAAGATGCCCGAGCAGGCCAAGGAGAGCCTTGAGAAGGTCCATCCGTACGCGCTGCTGATCGGTTTGGGCCTTGAATTCGCAGCACAGCTAGCTGGCATGCTGGTGCTAAAGCGCTCGCTCAAGGCGCTCAAGCAACCGTCACCACCAAACTGGGTTCTGGGGCAGGTCTGGTACGCGCAGATGGCAGTTGCCGTGCTGCTGCCAGGCGGCTCTGTGACGGCGACGGTGATGGTTGCCGACGCTCTGCGCCGGCGAGGCGTTGCGCCTGCCGAAGCGGCATCAGCAGCAACGCTGACGAAGGCACTTTCGGTCGTTACGCTGATCGTCCTTTTTGTGATCGGCTTTGGCCTCTCCTCTGGCCAGCCCGACAGCTCGTCGGGCTACGTTCACGCGGTCGTGATCGCAATGCCGTTCATGATCGTTGGTCTGGCCGCGCTAGCGGCGGCGGTCATCTGGCCGAAGCTCGCTGGCTCACTCGCCGCTGGCGCAGCGAAGCTGGCTGCGCACGTCGTCAAAAAGCTGAACCCGAAAGAGATCCGCAGCCGTGCCGAAGCGATCGCGCTGCAGTCGCAGCAGATGCTGCGCGGCCGTCAAGCCTGGCCGACGATCGGCTACTCGTTTGCTTATTGGATTCTCGACGCGGCAGTTCTCTACGCGATGCTCTGGGGGCTCAACCAGGAGCCGCACGTTGGAGTCGTGCTGCTTGCCGCGACGGTCGGCCGCTTGCTGTCGATGACGCCGATTCCTCCTGGCGGAGTCGGGATCGTCGAAATCGCTGAGACGGCGATCCTGACAGCGCTAGGCATCGACGCCACGATCGCTGCCTTGGCAGTGATCGCTTATCGCGTGATCAGCTTCTGGCTCGTAAACGTCGTTGGACTTTGCGCGGCCTACGTCATGCACCGCTCAGGAGTCGAGATCAAGCAGCAGCCGAAGGGGGCGAGGGCAAAGGCAGTTGTCGCCGCCGAGTCAAGCGACTGAGCGCAG
>JBAXGJ010000136.1:0-4137 GCA_037139475.1 Actinomycetes bacterium | reverse complement strand
GCGGGGATGCACGCAGCCGGCGTCAGCGCCGACTCCAGCACCTTCGAACACGTCGAGCCTGGGTCGGTAGGCAATCGCAGCGATGTGATCGTTTCCGAGCTTGCAGGCCGCGCAACGATCGCCGATAAAGGCAATAGCGCCGGTCTTGGCCTCGACGACGCAACTAGCGCGCGGATCGTCGAGCGCGTCAAAGAATTAGAGCACCTCGGATACCAATTTGAAGCCGCCGATGGTTCGTTCGAACTTCTGATGCGCCGCGAGTCGGGCCAATACGAGCCGCTCTTCCGCCTCGAAAGCTGGCGTGTGACGGTCGAGCAGCAGGCAGACGGCGAAGTCTTGAGCGAGGCCACCATCGCAATCTGGCTCGGCGACGAGCGCTACGAGCGCACCGCGAACGGGAACGGCCCGGTAAACGCTCTCGACAGCGCGCTGCGCAGCGCCGTTACCGAGCTCCACCCGGAGGTTGGCAAGGTCGAGCTGGTCAACTACAAGGTCAGGATCCTCGACGAGGGCCATGGCACCGATGCCGTCACTCGTGTGCTGATCGACGCCTCCGATGGAGAGAGCGTCTGGGGCACGATCGGCGTAGGTGAGAACGTGATCGCCGCATCTTGGCAGGCGCTCGTCGACTCACTCGAATACGGCCAGCAGCCCGGTCGGCGCAAGGAAAATGGCTAACGATGAGTGAGCGGATTCCGCTTGCTAAGCCGGTAATTGGAGAGGCCGAGGAGCAGGCCGTTCTTGACGTTCTACGCTCCGGACAGCTTTCGCTAGGGCCTGCGGTCCCGGCTTTCGAGCAGGCTTTCGCGCAGCGAGTCGGAGCGACAGACGCCAGCGCCGTCTCGAGCGGGACTGCAGGGCTTCAGCTGGCCCTGCGCGCGGTCGGCGTGACCGATGGTGATGAGGTCGTTACCTCGCCACTCTCTTTCGTAGCCAGTGCAAACGTCTGTGTTATGGAGCGCGCGACTCCTGTCTTCGCCGACATCGACCCGTTGACGCTGACGCTCGACCCCGCTGCGGCGGCTGCCGCAGTAACCGATAAGACCACCGCGATCCTCCCGGTTCACATCTTCGGCTACCCATCCGACATGCCCACGCTTGAGGCGCTCGGCCTGCCGATTGTGGAGGACGCCTGCGAAGCGCTCGGTGCTCGTTATGCCGACGGAACGTTGGTTGGGAGCCGCGGACATCCGGCCATTTTTGGCTTCTACGCGAATAAGCAGATGACGACCGGCGAAGGCGGAATGGTGACCGTCAACGACTCCGCGATCAAGCTGCGAATCGACTCAGAGCGCAATCAGGGCCGCGCGCCGGACATGGACTGGCTCGACCACGACCGGCTCGGCTTCAACTTCCGCCTCAGCGACATTGCCTGCGCGCTCGGCCTCGCACAGCTGTCACGGCTAGACGAGATGCTGGCGGGCCGTGAGCGCGTTGCGGCGCTGTACTACGAAGGCCTGGCCGGGGTCGAGGGGCTCAGCCTGCCTTGCCCTGACCGCGGCGATGAGCGGCGCGGCTGGTTCGTCTTCGTCGTTCAGTTGCCAGCCGAGTTCGACCGCGACGCGACGATTCGGGCGCTCGGTGAGCTCGGGATTCAGAGCAAGCCATACCTTCCGGCGATCCATCTGATGGCCTACTACCGCGAGCGGTTTGGCCACAAGGAAGGCGAGTTTCCAGTCTGCGAGGCAGTCGCGGCGCAGTCGATCGCGCTGCCATTCTTCCCCGAGATGACGAGTGGCCAGGTTGAACGCGTCTGTGCAGCGCTGCGCGAGACGCTCGGGCAGACCTAGACTCGGCGGGCAATGAACCGCTTCAGTGAACCGCCGGACCCTGACTTCGACGCGATCAATCGCTCGCTCGACATCGACGTGCGCCTGTGGCCATTTGATATCGCGCAGTCGCGCGCGCATGTCGCGATGCTCGCTGCGCAGGGAATTATCGGTTCCGAGGACGCCGGCACGATTTCCGATGCGTTGGCGGCGGTCGAGGGCGAGCTGGAAGCTGGCTTGTTCGCATTCGAGCCAGCTGACGAAGACATCCACATGGCGATCGAGCGCCGCGTAAGCGAAATTGCGGGCGAGGCCGGGGGAAGGATCCATACGGCTCGCTCACGCAACGACCAAGTAGCCACCGACCTCGTCCTCTTTACGCGTGAGGCCGCCGCAAGCAGCATCGCTGCGATCGAACGGCTGATCGGAACACTAATCACGGCAGCCGAAGCCCACCTCGATTGGCCACTTCCGGGCTACACACACCTGCAGCGTGCGCAGCCGGTCTATCTCTCTCATCATCTGCTGGCCTACGTCTGGATGCTCGAACGTGATCGTCAGCGCTTTCGGTTCGTCGCGTCGCAGTGCGGGCTACTGCCGCTCGGTTCCGGTGCCCTGGCTGGCGTCAACTTCGACACCGACCGCGGTCGCGTCGCGGATGAACTCGGCTTCGACGGCGTTACAGCCAACTCGCTCGACGCTGTTAGCAACCGCGACTTCATCGTCGATTATCTCTCGGCCGCGGCGCTCTGCGCCACGCACCTATCTCGCCTTGGGGCCGAGCTTGTGCTCTGGTCGAGCCAAGAGTTCGGCTTCGTTGAGCTACCTGACCGCTGGACCAGCGGCTCTTCACTGATGCCGCAAAAAAAGAACCCCGACGCAGCCGAGCTGCTCCGCGCAAAGGCGCCACGCGTAGTAGGCGATCTCAGCTCGTTTCTCGGCGTCCTACACGCGCTGCCACTTGCCTACAACAAGGACATGCAGGAAGACAAGGAATACCTCTTCGACGGCGTCGACACACTGGCGCTCGCGCTCGCGGCAGCTACGGGAATGATCGAGGGCGCGCAGTTCAACCGCCAGCGGATGGGGGAGGCTGCATCAGACGGGATGATCGCAGCGACCGATCTGGCAGACCTGCTCGTGCGTCGCGGCGTTCCGTTCCGTCAGAGCCACGCGACAGTCGGACAAATTGTCCGCGAGACGCTTGCCGCCGACCGCGAGCTCAGCTCGCTCTCTCTCGCAGAGCTGCAGGCTTATAGCCCCGAGCTGGACGACGAGGCGATTGCGCTACTGGCTCAGGACGGCTGGCTCGAATCGAAGACCAGCGACGGCGGGACAGCGCTCGTGCGCGTAAAGGAACAACTGGCCGCTGCGCGCACGCTGCTGGCTTAGAGCGGGCGCGGAGTCAGCCCGACGGAGCTTGTGTGCCGCCGCCGCTGCCGCCCGACGGCGTCTGCGGCGTTGGTGCTGGGGCGGGAGTAGGTGCGGGCGCCGGAGTTGGCGTAGGAGTTGGAGCGCCGCCACCGCCTCCGTCGCCGCCACCGCCGCCGGTGTTCCCACCTCCGCCGGTGCTGCCGCCACCTGTCCCAGAAGAGCCGCCGCTACCGCTGTCGAGCGTAGTCAGCGGAGCGGAGTCAGAGCCGCCGTCCGTGGCGCCTGCTGCTTTGTTGGCTGCACGATTCTGTAAGAGAGATTGAATTTGAACGACGAAGTCATGCCAGATCTGCGCTGGAAAGGTACCGCCGGCAACTGGGCTGCCGTCGTACTCGGTCTTCATCGGCTGCGTGCGGTCGGCGTACCCGACCCAGATTGCAATCGTGTAACGGTCTGTAAACCCAGCAAACCAGGCATCGCCGAAATTTTCAGTCGTGCCAGTCTTGCCGGCCGCAAATCCGCCGTACTGCGCGAGACGGCCGGTGCCTCCGCTGACGACGGTTTGCATCTGCTGCGTTACAGCCTGGGCCAACGCCGGCGAGATCACTCGCTTGCTGTGAGTCTGGTTGCGGGCGATCATCTCGCCGGTCGAGACGTCTCGCACCTCTGAGATGCCAACCGGCCCCCGATTTGGCGCCCCGAGCGATCCAGAGATGCGCTTTCCACCAGAGGCGAAGCTCTGGTAGGCGTGAGCCCAGTCCAGCACCGATACTCCCTGCCGGAAGGCGCCTAGCGTCATCGCGGGGTTGGTCGAGACCGGCGAGCGGACGCCCATGTTTGTGATCAACTTCGAGATTCGCTTCGTTCCAGTGGCCAGCCCGACGGCGGCAAAGACGGCGTTATCGGAGAAGGTCAAGGCCGAACCGAGGTCGCGCGTGCCGGCATAAGAGTTGTCGAAGTTGTTGACGGTGAACTTCTCGCCATCATCTCCAGG
>JBAXGJ010000135.1:0-4140 GCA_037139475.1 Actinomycetes bacterium | reverse complement strand
CTCTAGGTCGGCGATCATCTCATGAGCATCGCGGTAGCGAACGTCGAGATCCTTCGCTGTCGCGGTGTCTACAACCGTTGCCAGCACGGTTGACACTTCAGGCCTCAATTGTTGAACGTCGGGCAGCTCGTCGCGCACGTGGCACATCGCGACAGCGACCTGATTTTCGCCATGGAAGGGGACGTCGCCGGTCAACATTTCGAACAGCACGACACCGAGTGAGTAGAGATCGGATTGCGGCGTTACGTCATGGCCGAGCGCCTGCTCGGGGCTGACGTAATCGGTCGTGCCGAGCACTCGGCCATCGGCCGTCAGTGATTCGTCGTTGAGTTGGCGCGCAATTCCAAAATCGGTCACGCGCGCCGCGCCATCCTCGTCAAGCAGAACGTTCTGCGGCTTCACGTCGCGGTGGACGATCTGGCGCTCGTGCGCAGCCTCAAGCCCTCTAGCGATCTCGATTGTGAAGGCCACTGCTTCGGCGATATCGAGCCGCTTGAAGTCGCGGATCCGTTGCTTCAGCGTCTGCCCGTCGACGTACTCGAGCACGATGTAAGGCGTCTGGTCCTGCTCGTCGGCGTCGATCACGCCGACCACGTACGGCGAGGAGAGCTTGGCGATCGATTTCGCTTCGCGGCGGAAGCGCTCGAGCTGCTCGCTCTCGCGGGCGACCTCGCGGTGCATGATCTTGATCGCTACCCAACGCTCGAGCGTTAGGTCATGGGCGCGGTAGACGGTCGACATGCCGCCTCGACCGATCACCTCATCGATCTCATAACGGCCGCCGAAGATCGTGCCGACCGGTGAGCTCATAGCTCCTCGGCGAACCAGCAGGCGAGTGCTTCTGTGGTGATTGCAGCAGCGCTCATCGGGTGGGGTTCAGTTCCCGCCCACCACGATTCCGCCAGGCCCGAGCGTCTGATCGCCGCTGTCGGTCACAGTGCCGACTCGCGCCGTTCCCGGGTGACGGGCGGCGAGGATTGAGATCGCAGCATCAGCGTCGGCTTCGGCGACGACTGCGATCAAGCCACAACCCATGTTGAAGACCTCCCACATCTCATCCTCGGGGACTGCGCCGAGCTCGCCGATCAACGCCAGCACCGGCGGTACCGGCAGCGGACTTTCGATCGAATAGCCGACGCGGCCTGGGGCGAGCCGCCGAAGGTTGGTGAGGCCACCACCGGTTATGTGTGCCAGCCCGTGAACGGCGAGGCCGCTCGCGAGTAGGTCGAGCACCGCTTTGACATAGATCACGGTTGGCGCCAGCAGCGCGTCGGCAATCGTTTCGCCTCCAAGCTGCTCAGGCTTAGCGTCCAGTCCCGGCCCATCCTCGACCAGTACGCGGCGGGCCAATGTGTAGCCGTTTGAGTGGGCGCCGCTCGAGGGCAGGCCGATCAGTGCGTCGCCGGGACTAATCGCATCTCCAAGGATGATCTTGTCGGGAACAACGGTGCCGATCGCCGTGCCGCAGAGGTCAAATCCGTGCGGCGAAGGATGGCCGCGGATCAGCTCCGGAAGGACGGCGACTTCGCCGCCGGGGATTTCGATTCCAGCCTGCTCGGCTCCAAGCTTCAGCCCTTCGCCGATTCGCGCAAGCGCTGTCGGGTCGGCCTGCTCGACGGCTAGGTAGTCGAGCATCGCGATCGGCTCAGCGCCGACGCAGATGATGTCGTTGACGTTCATTGCGATGCAGTCGATGCCGACCGTCTCCAGCCTGTCGGCCTGCTCAGCGAGGACGAGCTTTGAGCCAACGCCATCGGTCGACATCGCTAATCCCAGATCGTCGCTGACCTTCAGCACGCTGGCGTAGTGGCCGGAGCGCACGATCGAACGTGACGGGCGGCCGAGGTCAATCGTACGCAGCACATCCACCAACGCGTCGACGGCGAGGTCAGATTGGTCGGTATCCACGCCGGCAGCGGCGTAGGCGTCGCTCATATTTGCGATCTTCGCAGGCGGCGCAGAGTGATTGCCGCCAGCGTGCTGCGGTAGGCGGCGTAAGGGAGCAGCGGCCCGACCCTTTCGACCGGCACGAGTCGCGCCGCAAGCAGCGTTGAGACGGCCGCCGCAGCGGCGCCCAAGGCGAGCCGTGAGCCGGCGCCGGGTGGCAGTCCTTGCTGCGCCAGCCGTGCTCCCTTGAGCGCGCTGGCGCCAAGGATCACCGGTAGCGCCACGTGCCTTGAGAGCGAACTCGCCGCGGGCCGCGTAAAGCCACGTGCGCGCATCGCGCTCAGTGTCATCCCTCCACGCGAGGTGCCGGGCATCAGCGCCGATGCCTGCGCAACGCCGAGGAGCAGTGCGTCGATTACGCCGGCATCGTCGCGCGATCGCGTCTGCGGCCCGAAATGGTCGGCGAGCGCCATCAGAGCCGAGCCTGCAAGTAGCCCGGCGGCGATCGAGGCCGGCGTGCCGAGTCGCTTCTCGATCGGCCCTTCGAGCGTGTAGCCAACAATCGCTGGCGGAATGAACGACCCGGCGATCAGGATCGCGCGGCGCCGGTCAAAGGAACCGGCGGCCTCACCTACTTCGGCGCGCAGGGCAATCAGCAGGCCAACGGCCGTGCCTGCGTGGAGCGCTACCTCAAAGCTCTTGCGCAGCGCCGGATCAAGCTCCGGGTAGGGCCAACCGAGCAGCCAAGGAACCAGTGTTGTGTGCCCCGAGGAGGAGATTGGCAGTAGCTCAGCGGGGCCGTGCATCAGCCCGAGCGCTAGCGCGTGGCGCAGCGGTAGCGACTGCTCAAGCGGCCGGGGCATCGGCCGAGTCGCCGCGTGAACGCCACCAACGGATGAAGAGATAGGCCGCGCCGGCAACGATGATTACGGCCACTAAGTAGTCGATGTAGTGGAGGTAACCCTTCCACTCTTCCCAGTTATCGCCGACCGTCATGCCGATGTAGGTCAGCCCAGCCATCCAGGGGATGCAGCCGAGGAAGGTGAAGAGCGTGAAGCGCCAGAACGGCATCCGCGCAACTCCCGCCGGTAGCGAGATGAAGGTGCGGACGATCGGCAGCATGCGCGAGAAGAAGACTGCCCAGCCGCCGTAGTTTTCAAACCAGCGATCGGCCTGTTCAAGCCGCGCCGGCGTGATGTGAAGCCACTTGCCGTGCCGCTCGATCAATTCGAGCCGGCCGAAACGACCGAAGCCGTAAGCGATCCACGAGCCGAGCACGTTGGCGGCCACGCCGACGCTGACGACGGCTATGAAGGAGTAGGTCCCTTTGTCGACGTTGAAGCCGGCGAAGAGCATCGTTGGCTCCGACGGAATCGGGATGCACATGCTCTCGAGCGTCATCAGAACGAAGATTCCGGCGAGTCCGAGGTCGCCAACGACGCCTGTCGCCCAGTCGGCGAGCTTGTCGGTAATCGCCGCGAGGACGAGAAGCGTGGAGATCGGCACCGGTCGAAAGGGTAGCGTTGGGGGTTGAATGAACGTTCCACTCTTTGATCCAACGACCGCAATTGATCCGCTGCGCGAGCAGATTGATGCTGCGCTGCTAGAAGTTGCCGCAGCCGGGCAGTTCATCCTCGGCCCCAACGTCGAGGCTTTCGAGCGCGAATTCGCGCAGCTCGTCGGCGCCGATGAGGCGATCGGTGTCGCCAATGGAACCGAGGCAATCACGATCGCTTTGCGCGCGCTCGGCGTTGGCCCCGGCGACGAGGTGATCGTCCCCTCGTTTAGCTACTACGCGAGCGCTGAGGCAATCCCGCCGACCGGCGCTGTTCCCGTCTTCTGCGACATCGACCCTTTGACCTACGTAGCGACCGCCGAGCAGGTGAAGGCTGTGATGACGCCGCGGACGAAGGCCGTTATCGCAGTCCACCTCTTCGGCAACATCGCGCCGGTCTCAGAGATCGAGGCGCTCGGCGTGCCGGTGGTCGAAGATTGCGCCCAGGCTGCCGGGTCGGTCGGGCCGGATGGCAGGCCGGGAGCGCTCGGCGCGATCGCCTCTCACTCCTTCTACCCGTCAAAGAACCTCGGTGCTTTTGGCGACGGCGGCGCGATCACAACCTCTGACAAGGAGCTTGCCGAGCGCGTACGGATGCTCCGCTTCCATGGCTCGCGCGACCGCGTCAGCTACGAGGAGGTCGGATTTAATTCGAGGCTCGATGAGATTCAGGCCGCCGTCTTGCGCGTGATGCTGCC
>JBAXGJ010000134.1:0-4150 GCA_037139475.1 Actinomycetes bacterium | reverse complement strand
GCCGGAGTTGAGGTCGCACCGGTCGTTGACGAGATCGAGGGCGTCACGATCGAAGACGATGATCTACAGATCGACACCTACCGCGCTTCCGGCGCCGGCGGCCAGCACGTCAACAAGACAGACTCAGCGGTTCGAATTACGCACCGGCCAAGCGGGATCGTCGTCCAGTGCCAGAACGAGCGCTCGCAGTCCTCGAACAAGGAGACGGCGATGAAGATGCTGCGGGCAAAGCTGCTCGAACTGGAGGAGCGCCTCCGTTCCGACGAGATCGCGGCCGAGAAGGGTGAAAGCCAGGACGTCAACTTTGGCTCGCAGATCCGCTCATATGTGCTCCATCCGTACACGATGGTCAAAGATCACCGCACCGATGTCGAGATCGGCGATGCTCAGCGCGTGCTCGATGGCGACCTCGATGAGTTCGTCCGCGCTGAGCTGCTGCGATCGAGCGAGAGCTAAGTGAGCCCCGCCGATCACGACCAGTCGCGCGCGCCTTATCTGGACGCCGTAGTTGGCTACCGCGATCGCGACCCGGCGCGCTTCCATGTTCCCGGCCACAAGGGTGGATTGGGGGCAGACCCAGGGTTGCTTGCGGCTCTAGGTGAGGACGCGATGGCGCTCGACATGGCGCAAGGAATAGATGGGATCGATGACGGCCCAGAGCCGACTCCTTATGCGTTAGCCGAGATGCTCGCGGCCGAGGCGTATGGCGCCGAGCAGACCTGGTTCCTCACGAATGGCGCCTCCCAAGGCAACCACGCGCTCTGCCTCGCGCTCGCGCCGCTCGGGCGCCAAGTCGTCGCGCAGCGCAACTCGCATGCCTCGATCGTTGACGGCCTTGTTCTCAGCGGCGGCATTCCAATCTTCATTGAACCGGAGTACGACCCTGACTTGGAAATGGCTTTGGGCGTCGAGCCGGCTCATCTGGCCGAAGTGCTGGCCGCTAACCCGCGGGTTCAAGCAGCGTTCATCGTCTCGCCCACCTACTACGGCTTGACTGCAGACGTCGCTGGCTGCGTTGAGGTTGCGCACGCAGCCGGGGTGGCGCTGATCGTTGACCAGTCTTGGGGAGCGCAGCTTGGCTTCCACCCTGACCTTCCAGCTAGTGCGCTCTCGGTCGGCGCCGATGCTGTCCTCACCAGCACGCACAAGCTTGGTGGTTCGATGACTCAGAGCGCGATGCTCCACCTCGGCAGTTCGGAGCGAGTTGATGGGGCCGCACTCGGCCGCGCGATTCGGCTCTTCCGCTCCACAAGTCAGAGCATGCTTCTTATTGCCTCGCTCGACGCTGCCCGCCGGCAGCTCGCGACGCGCGGTGAGCAGTTGCTTGGCCAGACGCTCGAGCTGCTCGTTGATGTGCAGTCACAGCTCAGCGAAATTGAACTGATCAGGCTCGTCGACGAAAGTTTCGTTGGACGACCGGGGGTCGGCGGCTTTGACCCGCTGAGGATTGTGCTCGACGTCCGCGCCGTTGGCTGCACGGGGCTCGAGTTCTCTGAGTCGCTCCAGCAGCAGCATGATCTCCACCCTGAAATGGCAACCCACGCGACGGTCGTATTTGTAGTTGGTCTCGCTGAGACTCCTGAACGCTTTGGCCGCCTCGTTGAAGCTGTCGCAGCGACAGCCGAGCGGCTCCAGAGGCCTCCTGGTGGAAACGAGCAGGTTCATCGTCCAGGCCCGTCGGAGGGCTGCATCGTTCCGCCGCGCGAAGCCTTCCTTGGCGAGGCGGAAGTGATTGCGCTCGATCACGCTGTCGGACGGATCTCGTGCGAGTCGATCGCCGGTTATCCGCCAGGTATTCCGGCCTTGCTTCCGGGCGAGCGGATCACCGGCGAGGTAATCGCACACCTGCGCGAAATCGCTGCTGCTGGCTCGCGCCTGCATGGCGCCAGCGACCCGACGCTGACAACAATCGCCGTGCTGCTCGAAGAGCGCCCAGCCTGACTCTCTAGGCTTCCTGTATGGATCAGGCGACTAGGCGAGAGCTCGATCATCTTGTAGCTGTAGCGCTGGCAGAGGATCTCGGCGATGGCGACCGCACGGCGCTGGCGACGATCCCCTCAGGCAGCACCGCGGCGGCTCTGGTCACGCAGAAAGCTCCAGGCGTGATCTTTGGGATCGAGGCCGCTGACGCGGTCTTCGTGGCGCTCGATTCGGCGGCTGAGTTGGAGCCGCTAGCGCCCGAAGGCCAGTGGCGCGAGGACGGGCCTGTTCTGAGCGTTAGTGGCGACGCGAACGCACTGATCAGCGGCGAGCGCAGCGCCCTGAACCTACTTGCCCACCTCAGCGGCGTCGCGACGGCCACAGCGCGCTACGTCAAGGCGGTCGAGGGAACCGCAGCACAGATCCTCGACACGCGTAAGACGACGCCTGGGATGCGGCTGCTGGAGAAGGCTGCAGTCGTGGCCGGAGGCGGCAAGAACCACCGTATCGGCCTCTGGGACGCATACCTGATCAAGGAGAACCACATCGAGATGGCGGGAGGGATCGCTGCCGCCGTGGCTGCTGCGCGGGCCGCCGACTCCGATCTGCCGTTGGAGGTCGAATGCCGCAACCTAGGTGAAGTCGACGAGGCGATCGAGGCTGGCGCTGGGCGGCTGCTGCTCGACAACATGACGCCTGCTCAGCTCGGCGAGGCGGTCGCGCACGTTGGCGGCCGCGCCGAGCTAGAGGCCAGCGGCGGAATCACGCTGGAGAGCATCGCCGAGGTTGCCGCTAGCGGCGTACAATTCATATCTGTGGGAGCGATCACTCACTCCGCCGCTGCACTAGACCTCTCGCTGACAGTTGAGCTATCGCGATGAGTTCGATGCCGCTGCCGATGGCCCCTGAACCGACTCCCGACCCGGCGCTGGTCGCCGAGCTGCAGGCTGAAGTTCGCGAACTAGCGAAGGCGCGCGATGCAGTGATCCTCGCCCACAACTACCAAGTTCCTGAGGTCCAAGATGTAGCCGACTACGTCGGTGATTCGCTCGGCCTCTCGCAGCAGGCGGCGCAGGTCGAAAACTCGGTCATCGCTTTCTGCGGCGTGCACTTCATGGCCGAAACGGCGTCGATCCTCGCGCCGGAGAAGACGGTTCTGCTCCCCGACCTCGATGCTGGTTGCTCGCTGGCCGATTCGATTAACGCGGCCCAGCTTGAGCAGTGGCAAGAGCGCTATCCCGATGCGATCACGGTGATGTACGTCAACACGACTGCAGAGATAAAGGCCTTGACCGACTACTGCTGCACCTCATCAAATGCCGTAGCCGTCGTCAACCACATCATCGCCGAGCATGGCCCCGACGTCGAGATCTGCTTTGGCCCCGACATGTTCCTTGGCGCCTATGTGCAGAAGATCACCGGCCACCAGCCGATGCACATCTGGGATGGCGAATGCCACGTTCATGCTGGGATTCGCCCTGATGACATAACGCGCGTGCGCGGCGAGCACCCGGGAGCCGACTTCCTGATCCACCCAGAGTGTGGCTGCGTTACCTCGGTGATGGAGTACGTCGCCGCTGGCGACGTTGACGGCGAGGGCGTTCAGATGCTCTCGACTGGCGGGATGATGGGTTACGCCGAGAATGCTAAAGCGGAGGGCTCGGCGCGTGACGTGATCGTCGCAACCGAGATCGGGATGCTCTATCCGCTTCAACAGGCCGCCCCCGAGATCAATTTCATCCCGGCCAACGCTGAGGCCAGCTGCCGTTACATGAAAATGATCACGCTTGAGAAGCTTCGCGACACGCTCCGCGACGGCAGCGGCGAGGTGAAGGTTGAGCCAGCAATCGCGGAACTGGCAAGGGTGCCGATCGAGCGAATGGTTGCGATCAACCCTTAAGTGAAGAAGAAGGGCGGCGCAGCCATCCAGCCACGCCGCCCCGACTTCTTCGGCAGATCCAGCGCTCGGAGGGGAGCAAGCGCTAAACCGGTAGAGCTAGGCAGCTACAGCTGGCTGGAGGCCGTGTTGCTGTCTGACTCGCTGTTTGGTTGTGCTCTTATTACGACCGGGACGGCACGCCGATGTGACGGCGCGAGCCAAAAGTTCGGTTCAGTCGCCGCCGGGCTTATTGCCCTTCGAGCCATTGCCGCCGCCGGAGTTGCCGCGGCCACCTGAGTTGCCATCGGATCCGCTGTCGGGCTTGCTGGGCGTGCTCGGCCTGTCGGTCGT
>JBAXGJ010000133.1:0-4173 GCA_037139475.1 Actinomycetes bacterium | reverse complement strand
TGGCTCACGCCAAGGAGCCGACGAGATGGCTCGCGAAGAGATTCCAGCAGGCCGGCTCGGCAGCCCAGAGGAATTCGCTGCCGCTGTTGCCTTTCTCTGCTCAGCGCAGGCCAGCTACGTCACCGGCGTCGCCTTGGTCGTCGACGGCGGCATGATGCGCTCGGTCTAGTTGACTGCGCCGCAGAAGCAGGTAGGTTCGTTTCAGTCAAGCGGATAAACCGCATACGAAAGGAACCAATGACCCGACCTGCACACCTATTGATCGCGCTGCTCTGCGCTTCGTCATTGGCCTTTGGCGTGACGGCTTGCGGCAGCGACTCGACATCTTCGACGACAACCGTCGAAGTGCAGCCGCAGAACGACCAGAACCAGAACCAAGATCAGAACAACAACCAGAACGACAACCAAAACAACGACAACCAGAACAACAACAACAACAATCAGACCGACGCTCAGCGCTACAAGGAGTGCATCGCGCACACCGAAGCGCAGAACTGCCAGAACATCCCTCACTGATCCGGGGGGCGCGCGCCGCGAGCGCGCGAGCTAGTTAGCCGCCTACGCCGGCAGCGAGAGAATGCTGCCGGCGTCGGGTGCGGCCCGGCCCTTCAGCACGTCGAGATAAACCTGCTCCACGGCCTCTTGGCCTGAGCTGTGCTCAATCTTCAGCAGCTTGTTAGCCGGGTCGGCAACGAAGGCGATGAACTCGTCGAGCGAAACTGAGATCCGCTCGATCAGGCCGTCACTGCCCCAATCATCAGAGCGCTTCTTGGCCTGAGCTGGAGCGAAGAAGAGCACCGGCGCCGGCCCTGGCAGCCCGTCTGCCCCGCCAAGCGCGTCGATGTGAGTCGCGCCGACGGCGGAGTCGTAGACCAGCGCGTCGCCGAGCTGGTTGTGGATAGCCGCGCGCACGCCAGCATCGCCAGAGAAGTCGATGTAGGCGATCGGCACGTCAGTGTCGAGCTCGCCGATCTCGTGGTAGGAGAGGACCTGGTCGTAAAGGCCGAGCCGTTCGACGAACTCGACGTTGCCTGCTGCCGTGAGGCCGATCACCTTCACGCCGTCGCGCCTGGCGAGCATGAAGGCGGTTCCGTACGCAGTCTTGCTCGAGGCGCTCGACATCACGACTGCCTCGGCGCCAAACCAGCCGTTGTCATCGAAGAAATCGTCGATCAGGAACGACGTTGAGAAGAGCGGGCGCAGCAGCATGATCTCGCCTTCGAGCGCCGCGTCATAAGTCGGATCAGCGCTGGTCAGCATGTAGCTGTTGTAAATCGAATGGAGTTCCTTGCGATGCGCGGCGAAGTCAGAGAAACCGCTCGTCGTGACGTTGCCCGGCGTAACGACGAGGTAGCTCGACATCGGCAGGTAGCCATAGAAGCGCTGCCCAACCTCAACTCCCTCGCACTCCGAAGCGACGACGTCGGCGAAGCCCCAGACTGGAATCCGGCCCCAGCCGTCTTCGGCCGGGAAGAAGTTCCAGTACGACATGAAATCGCCAAAGGTCGCGTAGCTGATGTTGTTGGCCGTGAAGCTGAAAGCGTCAACGCGCAGCAGCGCCTCGCCGGGGCCTATCTGGCCGGCGTCGCCGCTCACGCCTTCGGCGAATTCGACGGTCTCGAGGCTGTCGCGGCGGACGCGGAAGTCGGTCATCTGCTCAGTATCGCTAGTCCCGCGTAGCGGCGAGCAGCGCCACACCATTGAGCGCCGCTCCCGCTGCCACAGCAGCGGTCAAGACGCGCGCCTGCTGGGGAATCTTCTCCCCGGCAGCCAGAGTTGCGGCGCAGTCAACGACGTCGCAGAGAATCCCCACCGCCAGCAGCGTGCGCAGGTTGCCGCCGCGGGCGGCTGAGATCGTCGCGACGCCGAGCGCCACGTCACGGACGCCGAAAGCGCGCGCCATCACGCCGCCATCGGCCCCGGCGGCCTGCTCACCGATCCATCGTGAGCTTGCCTGCTCGGGATTGGCAACAAACGCGGCGCCGATCACGATTCGGCCAGCCTGAAAAAGAACGTTCGGAATTGCGAGCGCCACCGTCAGCCCGCCATCGGGTCGGCCGCGCCGAGCTCGCCCCACTCCGGCGGCTCATAAGCCTTGCCGGGAACGCCGCCGAGAACAAGCATGCGGATGCCGTCAGGACCAGCGACGAGCTTGCGCTTCGTGCCTGGGCCGACGCGAGCCATTGTCTCGCCGTCGAGCGCAAACTCTTCGCCTTCGATCGTGATCACGCCGCTGCCCGCGAGAACGATGTAGATCTCTTCCTGCCCGTCGTGCGTGTGGTCGTGGTCGGGGTAGCGGTCGTAACCCGCTGGCATGGTCAGGATGCTCATCCCGACCGACGTCACGCCCAGCTCGGCGCGCGCCTTACGCAGCCCGCCGCCAAAGGTTGTCTCCATCTCGTCAATCTTCTTCACGCTGAAATCAGCCATCGCTCGAACCTCCATCGTCGCTAGAACACGGAAGGAGTCAGTGTGAAGCAATCGGGCGCGCCGCGCCCTCGAGCGCGCTGAACGGCGCCGCCGCCGAAGCGACGGCGCCCCTTCAGCGAAGCGACTTAGAGACCGACGATGACGGTCTTGGTCTCGAGGTAGTTGGAGAGGACCTCTTCGCCCATCTCTCGGCCCCAGCCGCTCTGCTTGAAGCCTCCGAATGGCAGCTCCGCACTAAAGACGTGGTAGGCATTTACGTGCACGGTGCCAGCCTGGATCTTGTTTGCCAGCTGATGCGCCTTGGAGATGTCACGCGTCCACACACCGGCAGCAAGGCCGTAGTGCGAATCGTTGGCCTGGCGTGCGAGATCATCAACGTCGTCGAACGGCATTGCTGCGATCACCGGCCCGAAGATCTCTTCACGGACGATCGCATGGCTGGCATCGGCGTCGACGAGCACAGTCGGCTCAACGAAGAAGCCGGGGCCATCGACCGTGCTTCCACCAACTGCGGCTCGGTTGCCTTCGTCAATCCCTGTCTGCAGGTAACCGGCAACGCGGTCGAACTGCTCCTGCGAGACAAGCGGCCCCATCTCCGTTTCAGGGTCCATGCCGTGACCGAGCTTGATGTTCGAAGCAGCGTCGCATACGCCTTCGATCACGCGGTCAAACTGATCGGCCTGAACGTAGAGCCGTGAACCGGCGCTACATACCTGACCTTGGTTGAAGAAGATCCCCGATGCGGCGCCAGCGATTGCGGCGTCGATGTCAGCGTCGGAGAAGATCACGTTCGGCGACTTGCCGCCAAGCTCAAGCGAAACGCGCTTGAGGTTGCCCGAGGCGGCGTTAACGATCAGCTTGCCGACCTCGGTTGAACCGGTGAAGGCGACCTTGTCCACTCCGTCGTGTTGAGCCAGAGCCGCGCCGGCGTCACCGAAGCCTGTGACGACGTTGACGACTCCTGGCGGCAGGCCAGCCTCAAGCATCAGCTCGCCAAGGCGCAGCGCCGAAAGCGGCGTCTGCTCAGCCGGCTTGAGCACGACGGTGCAACCGGTCGCCAGCGCCGGGCCAAGCTTCCACGCGGCCATCAGCAGCGGGAAGTTCCAAGGAATGATCTGGCCGACAACGCCGACCGGCTCACGCGTTGTGTAGGCGTGGAACTCAGCACCCGGCATGTACGGAACGGAAGGGTTGATGACCGAGCCGTGAATCTTGCTCGCCCAACCCGACATGTACCAGAAGAGATCTGCCGCGAGGGCGACGTCAGCAGCTAGCGCAACGCCATACGGCTTGCCGTTGTCGAGCGTCTCCAGCGTTGCCAGCTCCTCAGCGTTCTCCATGATCAGATCGCCGATGCGGTGGATCACGCGGCCGCGCTCCGATGGGTTCATCGTCGACCAAGGGCCGTCCTCAAGCGCGCTGCGCGCCGCCTTGACTGCGCGATCAACGTCCTCACTACCGCCCTCGGCTACCAGTGCTAGAAGGTCGCCGGTTGCCGGATCGATCGTCTCAAAGGTCTTGCCGCTACTAGCTTCGAGCCACTCGCCGCCGATCAGCAGCTTGCGTGTGTCGGTCGAAACGTTGTACTCAATTCCTGATGTCGTCGTTGTCATCTCTTACTCCTTGGGTTAAGGCCAAGCGCCTAGAGAGCGGGAGGCCGCGTCATCTCAATCTGCAACTGTGTGCCGAAGGACACAAAGTGACGGTACTCCGAGAAGTCTGGAATTGCAACGACCTCGAACG
>JBAXGJ010000132.1:0-4193 GCA_037139475.1 Actinomycetes bacterium | reverse complement strand
AGCGCCTCAACTGCGCCGCAGTAGGCCATCGCGTTGAAGTAGTAGGAGACGTAATCCATCCGCTCAACTACCGGGATTGCCTTCCAGTAGCTCTTCTGCTCGGCCGTCTTCTCGATCCCCGTGTGGAGGTAACCGAAGATCGGCTGTAGCCGACGGATCACTTCGCCGTCAAGAGTTACTAGAAGCCTGAGCACGCCGTGCGTGGCCGGGTGGTGCGGGCCAAGGTTGAGCGTCAGCAGCTCGCGGTCGCCTTCGAACTCGGTCGTCTCCGAGATCGTGACGCTCTCTTCCATCTTGCGGTAGGCGCTCAGCTCGCGCGCGGCAGGATCGACGGTGCTCATTCGAACCACCGCGGCACGTTGTGTTCGTTGTGCGTGAAGAGAACTGGCTCGCCGCCGATCGGGAAGTCGCGTCGCTGCGGGTGACCCTCGTAATCCTCTGGCATCAGGATCCGGCGCAGGTCGGGGTGGCCGTCGAAGATCAGGCCGAACATGTCGTAGGCCTCGCGCTCCTGATTGTTGGCGCAAGGCCAAGCGGGCGTAACCGACGGCAGGTGCGGATCGTCAGTTGAGACGCGCAGCGTTAGGGCAACGCGGTCGCAGGCCTCGCGGCTGAGCAGCTCGTAGTCAACGCCGAGGCGTGGCTCGTTCGGGTAGTAATCAACGCCGTGGACGCTGGCTAGGAACTCGTAGCCGGCCTTGCGCATGACTTCCAGCGATCCAACGATCGAGTCCGGCTTGACCTCGATCGCCACTCGGCCTGGGCTCTCGACGGTGTCGATCACGCTTTCCGAGTCGCTTGCTTTCAGCGCGCCAACGAGGCGCTCGAGCGTGGCTGCGTCAGGCATTCGTTCCCTCCGTGCCACCGGCGCCGAAGACATTCACGCCGGTCGCGTCGGCCGGGGCGAGCGGATAAATCTCTTCCGTTCCTTCGGCCTCGTAGCGCTCGCGCCAACCAAGCGTCGGGTCGCCATGGACCATTGAACGAAGCTCAAGGATTCCGTGCATCAGCGCTTCCGGGCGCGGCGGGCAACCGGGCACGTGAACGTCGACCGGCATGAACTTGTCGGCCGGGACAATCGCGTAATTGTTGAAGACGCCCATCGAACTCGAGCAAGCTCCCATCGCGATCACATACTTCGGCTCCAGCATCTGGTCGTAGATGCGGCGGATCACCGGCGCCATCTTGATCGAGATTCGTCCCGAGAGGACGAGCAGATCGGCTTGGCGCGGCGAGGCGCGAAAGGCCTCGTAACCGAAGCGTGCAATGTCGAGCCGCGAGGCGGCAACGGTCATCATTTCGATCGCGCAGCAGGCAAGGCCGAAGGTCAAGGGGAAGAAGGAGTTGCCGCGTGCCCAGTCGGAGGCCTTCTCGAGCGTCGTCGTTAGAACGCGCTCCTGGACGAACTCATCGAGATCCTTGTCATCGAGATCGCCGCGCAGCATGTCGCGCGCGCGCAGCTGCTTCGAACGAAACTCCTCCGAGTCGGTCGCCTTCTGCCGGATTACTTCCATGTCAGCGCTCCACGGCGCCACACGTAGCCGAAGCCAACGAACAGCAGGACGATGAAGGTGATCGTCTCAAGCAACGCAAAGGTCCCAAAGGCGCGCAGTTCAACGGCGATCGGATAGAGGAATAGAACTTCGATGTCGAACAGCAGGAAGAGGATCGCGATCATGTAAAAGCTGATCCCAAAACGGAAGCCCTGTTTTATCTCCGAGGGCATGCCCGATTCGTACGGGTCGGCCTTGTGACTATTGGCTCGTGGCGGCGGCCCGAGGAACTTATTTAGCAAGCCAAAAACGATGCCGATTGTGGCGCCGATGGCGATGAAGATCAGTGCAGGGGCATAAGTCGACAACACAGTCTGTTGTTGTATCACCTAAGAGCGGGGCGCAGGCTACCGATCTGAGATCGTGACAAAGAGCTCAAATTGAGACAACTAGCGGATATCGCGGCGGGACTCGTCGCCGTCCTCGGCGTGCTCGGCGCAGTAGCTGGCGCGTGGGCGTGGTGGCAGGGATCGCTGGAGCGCAGCTTCTGGGTTCTCTGGCGCGTGGCGCAGCTCGCGACGACGGCCTTGGCAGCGATCGCGCTGGTTGTTTTCGTCGCCGGTTATAAACCTGCCAGCGGTCTCTTCTGGCTTTACATGCTGCTGCCGATCGCGGTCTCGATCATCGCCGAGCAGCTGCGTATCGCCTCCGCCGATGCAGTGCTCAGCTCGCGTGACCTAGACGACGCGCAGGCTGTCGGTCAGCTTCCCGACGACGAGCAGCAATTGATCGTCCTGACGATCGTCCACCGCGAGCTGGCGGTGGCCGCAATTGCCTGCCTCGTAATCGCATTCCTTGCGCTGCGAGTGATCGCGACTGCGTAGATAATGCGCCAAGTTGATGGGCGGCCAGCCGGTCCGGGCTGCTCTCTCGTATTATTCGATGACGAATGTTGCTGCGCCGCTCGCTACCCATACTTCTGATCGCTGCCTCCAGCCTCGTGCTCGCTGCCTGCGGCTCCGAGGGCAACAGCGTCACCGGGCAATCGGCCGCGGTCGAATCTGGAAGCCAGCTCTTCGCCGCGCGCTGCTCAGGCTGCCACACGCTCAGCGCGGTCGGCGCCGAAGGCTCGGCCGCGAAGGTCTCAAGCGCTCAGAAAACCAACGGACCAAACTTTAATAAGCGCAAAGAATGCTACGAGAATGTCATCTACGCAATTCAGAACGGTGGCTTCTCCGGTGCGATCATGCCGGCCAACATTGTTGTCGGTAAGGAGGGCGAGCAGGTAGCTGCCTTCCTTGCCAAGTACGCCGGCAGTGAAGCGATGAACAGCACGACGAAGTGCGCTCCGAAGACATCCAACGCCGGCGGCTAGAAGAGGCAGGCCTGGCGCTCAATGCTGGACCTCAAGCGCCTTCGCAGTGAGCCGGACGTTGTAAGAGCAGCGCTCGAACGGCGCGGCGGCGCAGATGGGCTGGCCCGCGTTATCGAACTCGACGAGCAGCGGCGCGCGCTCTTGCCGCAGCTCGAGGCGCTGCGAGCTGAACAGAACGAGGCCAACGAGGCGATCTCGGCCGCCAAAGCGAGCGGAGAATCTGCCGACGCGCAGATCGCCGCGATGAAAGAGGTCGCAGCTAGAGCGAAGACACTCGACGCCGAGCTGCAGGCCACCGAAGCCGAGCTCGACGAAGCACTCGCGCTGCTGCCGAACCTGCCCGACGATGACGCTCCGGCTGAGGACACCGTGCTGCGCGAGTGCGGCGAGCGGCCAAAGTTCGACTTCGAGCCACGCGACCACCTCGACCTATCGGGCGAGCGAATCGACATGGAACGGGGCGCGAGACTCTCGGGTGCTCGCTTCGCCTATCTGCGCGGTGAGCTTGTGATGCTCGAGCTGGCACTCGTGCGGTGGACATTGGAGCTGCTCGGCGAGCATCGCTTCGAGCCTGTAATTCCGCCCGTTCTGGTTCGCGAAGAGGCGCTCCATGGGACCGGCTTCCTGCCCGACACCGAGCAGCAGATCTACCGTCTTGCCGATGATGATCTCTACCTCGTAGGCACCAGCGAAGTGGCGCTCGCTTCGCTCCATGCCGATGAGATTCTCGATGCCGAGAAGCTGCCGCTGCGCTACGCCGGCTTCTCGCCCTGCTTCCGCCGTGAGGCTGGCTCGGCCGGGCGCGACACGCGCGGCATCTTCCGCGTCCACCAATTCGACAAGGTTGAGATGTTCAGCTTCGTCCCGCCCGACGAGGCGAAGGAGGAGCACCTCAGGCTGCTGGGAATCGAAGAGCAGATCCTCACAGCGCTCGGCCTCCCCTACCGCGTTGTCGACATTGCAATCGACGACCTCGGCGCCTCAGCGGCGCGGAAGTTCGACTGCGAAGCGTGGCTACCGAGTGAGGAGCGCTACCGCGAGCTCACATCAACTTCGAACACGAGCGACTTCCAGGCCCGCCGCTTGGCGATTCGGATGCGCCGCGAAGGCGGCAAGCCGGAGCTGCTGGCGACGCTCAACGGCACAGCGGTGGCAGTCGGCCGGACGATTATCGCGCTACTTGAGAACGGCCAGCAGGCTGACGGATCGGTCGTTCTTCCCGAGTGCCTCGTCGCCTGCGGCGCCCCGGCAGTGCTTCCTCCAGCGGCGGCCTGAGGCTGACGATCGACCTCAACGCCGACATGGCGGAGGGGAGCGGGCCGGAG
>JBAXGJ010000131.1:0-4234 GCA_037139475.1 Actinomycetes bacterium | reverse complement strand
TTCGACGTCGGCGTATACGAGCGTCTGCTCGCCCGACGGCGATGCTGGCAGATATGCGTTGCCGACGTCGAACAGCTTGCGTTCGTCTACTTGGAGGGGAACCTGCTGCAAACGCTTGGCGGCGTAGCGGTAGGCGACGATTCGCTGCGGCGAGGCGCCCAGCAACGCTGAAACCCGCGCGCCAGTCGCGATTATCGGATCGCCAGCGCGAGAACTGGCGACCGACGCTGAGGCTGCTGCCGGCGTCGCCGCAGCGGCCAGCAAGGTCAAGATGATCGTGAATGGGAGCCGCTTTTGCATTGACTTAATAGTACGAACACGCGACAGACCCAGAAGATGCGCAGAGCTCAACGTGCGTCCTCGCTAGCGACCCCAAGCTTCGCTAGCTCCGTGCTACCTGAGCTGGTTCAGGTTGGTGAGCGTTGCTGGGTTTTCGCAGCGCTGAAACTGCGCAGGCACACCGTCGCGCAGCGGCGCCGCGCTTACACCTGCTGCGCCCGCGAACGGCCTGCTCAAGCTGACCACAAGGCTCTGCCCGAGCCCGATGAAGAGAGCCACCGCGAGGACGGCCATTAGGTGGCCTCGACCATGTCGGACATCCTGCAGACTGACTGCGACCAGCAAGACAGCACCAGCCAGCACGATTGCGATCATCAGTATGAAAGGAACGCGCTCGCTGGCGGCGTTGATCGCCTGTCTTCGGGCGCCAGCAGCGCTGCCGACCCCACCGAACGCTTCGCCAAATGCTGGCTGAGATTCGACCGAAGCTGGCCGAACATGCGCGAACACTCCAAAGAGATCCGATAGCGCCCCGCTGGTCCGTCGATCCTGCTGCGTCGCCTTAGCCAAAGAGGGAATCTCTCGACAGGCCACAGCCCTGCCGAAGCGAAGGATGCCGGAAGTCAACTCCACTGCAATCGACGGCGGTAATGACCCGGCGGCGTATGTAGCAACAGCTAAATCGGACGCCACATCAGAGACATTGGACTGCGCGTCGCTGACGTTGCCCCACTCCTGCACGACCACGAAGCCGACCAGAAAGCCATAGAAGGAGGCACACACAGCCAAGATATTTCGCACGCCAGCGCCGTTCACCTCGCGGACGTGGGCCGGCACGAACCGATTGCCCAGCCAGATGATGACGAACGCGAACAGCACCCACGCAGAGATGATCAGAACGAAGGTAAGAACGATCGGCAACTGTGCCAGATGATCTGTCAGGACAGCCACCGGCGAAGACTAACTGAACTAACTCAATCTCAGGGGAAACTCCCTAGACAGCAGAGGCCGCTCTTTCGGATTGGGGCCTTGCAGAGTTGCTCAGCTCTCGGCCACTCTCACGATCGACATTCTCACTGCCAACCGTTAGGGTCATTTTCGATCAGCTGATCCAGCCACTTGAAGGGTTGACGCGATGAATGATTCTGTCGATATCACCGCAAAACAGGAGCGAATCCCGCGAGCCGTGCTGGTAATTGCCGCAAGTGCCGCGATGATGGGGCTGCTTTACGGTTACGACAACGGAAACATCGGCGGCGCTGCGCTCTTCTTCTCCGCTGATCTGCATTTCACTACCTCTGAAGTCTCAACGGTTACGGCAGCGATTGTCTGGGGGGAGCTGATCGGTGCCTTCTTTGGAGGCTGGGTATCGAACAAGATCGGCCGAAGGAAGGCGATAATTATCGTCGCCGCCGGTTATCTAGTCTGCTGCCTGGCCTCCGGCCTCGCACAGGACGAAGTTCAGCTCTGGATCGCACGCTTCTGTCTTGGACTAGCTGTCGGCCTCTCGATCGTCGCCGTGCCGCTCTTTGCAGCCGAGTCGGTGCCGGCCCGTATCCGCGGACGAGTACTAGTGCTCTACCAAGTGATGGCTACATCAGGGCTAATCGTCGGCTACCTCGTCGCGGCCGCCCTCAGCCAAGCCAACCCCGAATACAACTGGCGCATAATGCTCGGCTTGGCAGCTGTGCCGGCGATGGTCCTGCTGCCGATCGTGATTCGGCTGCCTGAAACGGCTTACTGGCTAGTTATGAAAGGGCGCCTCGAGGATGCAGCGGCCACGCTCCGGCGGACAAACCCGCAGGTAGATCCAGAGCTGGAGCTGGACGAGATGCAAGCGACGCTTGCATCTCAATCAGGAGGAAATATTGGCGAGATGTTCCGCAGGCCCTACCTGCGAGCAACGCTCTTTGTGGTTGTTTTCGGTTTCTTCATTCAAATCACCGGCGTCAACGCAGCAGTCACATACGGGCCGCAGCTGTTCAAGTCGATGGGCATTAGCTCTAACGTCGAAGCGATCTTGATGGGTGCGCTGGTTCAGTGTTTTGCACTGGTCGGAGTGCTGGTCGCGATGCGCAACATCGACCGCTGGGGAAGGCGCCCAGTACTGATGACCGGCATCTCAATCCTGATCGTCGGTCAGTTGATCTCTGCTGCGACCTTCCTCACAGTTGAAGCAAACCACTGGAGCCTGCCACAACAGATCGCCGGTTTCTGCGGTCTCGCACTGGTGCAAATCGGCTTTGTCTTCGGCTTCGGCTCGCTGGTTTGGGTCTATGCCAGCGAAGCCTTCCCCGGCAGGTTGCGTGCCTACGGCACCAGCGCACTGCTCAGCGCTGACCTGCTGGCCAATGTTGTGGTGGCGCAATTCACGCTGATCGCGATCGATAAATTTGGTCAGTCGGCGGTCTTTCTTGCTTTTGCCGCGTTCGCTTTGCTGGCGCTGTTGTTCGTCTTTAAGTTCGCGCCGGAGACCAAGGGCCGTCCGCTCGACGACATCCGTTTTTTCTGGGAGAACAATGGCAAGTGGCCGGTCGCGCAAACTCCAGCCGAAGCAGCAGACCAGCGATGACTGCCAACCAACGAGGGCAGCTGATGGCTGCCGAGATCGAAGAGCAGCCGCTGGCATTGTCGCGACTGCTGGACAGAGGCCTGGAGCCGATTCGCGCGATCGCCGATCAGATCCGCGAGTTCGACCCTCAAATGGTGCTGTTATGCGGTCGCGGCACGAGCGATCATGCAGCGCTGTACTTCAAGTATCTGCTTGAAATCAAGCAACAAATTCCGGTAGGCCTTGTCTCGCCTTCGACGCTCACGTCATATAACGCCCAGCCGAAACTTGCTCGAGTACTCTGGGTCACGGTCAGTCAATCCGGTGGTTCTCCGGACCTCGTCGATGCCACCGCCGCTGCTCGCTCGTGCGGCGCGCTGACCGTCGCGGTTTCCAACGCGTCCGATTCTCCCCTGGCTGCCGTCGCCGAACTGAACGTTGAGATCATGGCCGGCCCAGAGAAAGCGGTCGCCGCAACGAAGAGCTACACCAGCCAACTGCTGGCGCTCTATCTGCTGGCCGACGCCTGGGCAGGCGGCGACGCGTCGGTAGCCACGACGCTGCCACTCTTTGCTCAACAAGTGATCGACGCCAAGGGCGGGGCCCGAATCGCATCTCGTTACCGCTTCGTCGAAAAAATCGTCATCACAGCGCGCGGTTATGCCTACCCGACTGCCCGTGAGGGCGCCCTGAAGCTGATCGAGACCTGCTATCTATCGGCTCACCCCTTCTCAAGTGCCGATTTGATGCACGGACCGCTGGCGATGATCGATCACAGCCACCCGGTGATCGCGATCGCTCCTGAAGGCATCGGCGGCGAACTGATCCAGCCGGTCCTCGATCGACTCGCCGATCAAGACGCCGACATCGTCGTCATCGGCAGCTCGGCACACGCCTCCGGCGCGGCCGATCTGATCGAGCTCCCGGTAGGAATTCCGGAAGAGATCTCGCCGATTGTCCAGATCATCCCCCTGCAACAGCTAGCCCAAGTGATGGCCGTAGCGCGCGGTTACGACCCTGACGCGCCGCGCGGCCTGCTCAAGGTAACTGAGACTCACTAGGGCGCTCCAGACGGTTATTCAGCCGCCGTCATTGCGCCGACGACCCATTCGCCGCGCTCCATCACGGCCTCAACCTCGAGTCCCGAGCCGAGCACAATCAGATCGGCACGCTTACCAACCTCGATCGCGCCACGATCCTCAAGGCCCATCTTCCGCGCCGGTGTGGCGGCGAGCATCGTCATCGCATCAGCCAATCCGACGCCGCAGCTTGAAGTGACTACGTGTAAGGCACGGTCCAGAGTCAATGTGCTCCCCGCAAGAGCTCCGCTTGAAGCCATCCGAGCGACGCCGCCAACGACGATGACCGGCACATTGCCCAGCATGTAGTCTCCGTCGGCGGCCC
>JBAXGJ010000130.1:0-4237 GCA_037139475.1 Actinomycetes bacterium | reverse complement strand
AAGCATCGAAGGAACCGGCTTCTTCAAGAAGCTCGACGCTGAAGAGAAGGCCGCCCAAACGGCGCCGAGCTAGGCGAGAGTCGCTCCGACCGTCGTACTCGGCGGGATCAATCGCAACGAAAGCCGCATCTCTTACTTACAACTTGACTGGCGATCGTGGATAATCGCGTCGTGAAGCCAGACCTCCACGAGCAACCGCCGCAGAAAGCCTCGCCTCCAGCGGTCAAGCTGACTGACCTAACTCGTAAGTACGGCTCGTTCAAGGCTCTTGACGGAATCAACCTTGAGGTCAACGAGGGAGAATTCTTCACCCTGCTAGGGCCATCAGGATCCGGCAAAACAACCACGCTTCGCCTAGTCGCCGGCTTCGACCAGCCCGACGCAGGCAGCATCGAACTAGCGGGAGAGAACATCGCCGGTCGCCCCCCCTTCGAGCGAGACGTGAACACCGTATTTCAGGACTACGCGCTCTTCCCGCACATGAACGTGGCCGACAACGTCGCCTACTCGCTGAAAGTGCGCGGCGTCGCCCGCAAGGAACGCCGCGCAAGTGCCGAAGAAGCCCTCGACCTTGTGCAGCTCACGGGTCTCGGTAGTCGGCGGCCGGCTCAGCTATCCGGAGGCCAGCGACAGCGAGTAGCTCTGGCCCGCGCGATCGTCGCGGAACCGAAAGTCCTGCTACTCGATGAGCCGCTAGGGGCACTTGACCTCAAGCTCCGCGAGCAGATGCAAGCTGAACTCACATCGATCCAACGCACCCTTGGCATGACATTCGTTTACGTGACGCACGATCAGGACGAAGCACTGGGAATGAGTGACCGACTGGCCGTCTTCAACCACGGCCAGATCGAGCAGATAGGTACGCCGGCAGAAATCTACGCGCACCCAGCGAGCGAGTTTGTCGCCGGATTTGTCGGATCCTCAAACATCATCGAGCGAGGCGGCCGGCGGTTTACGGTTCGGCCAGAGCAGTTTGCCTTCGTCGCGAGCTCCCAGCCGGCCAGCGCGACTACCCGCAGCGAGCCGGGCGTAGTCACCGATCGACGTTTCTTGGGCCAGACGACGCGTTGGACGGTCGACCTTTCAGAAGGTGACAGTGTGAGCGTGATAGTGCAGAATGACGGAAGAGCCGGGACAATCGATCCGGTTCCTGGAGATACGGTGGTCGTCGGGTGGGAGCCCCAGCAAGAGCTGGATCTCCCTCAAGTCTGACTTAAAGCGAGAGATTAGGAGAGTGATGCAGATGAGAGCGATGTGGTTGTGTGTCGCCTGCGCGATAGCGGTCGGTATAACCGCTTGCGGGTCAAGTAACGACAGTGCCAGCACCAGCGGAGATTTTGCGGTGCCAAAGGTCCCGATGCAGAGTTCGATCGGAGCCGGTGAGGGAGCACTCAACCTCGTCGCGTGGGCGGGCTACGCCGAGGACGGTTCAACCGACCCCAACGTCAACTGGGTCAGCCAGTTCGAAAAGAACACCGGCTGCAAGGTCAACACGAAGACAGCGGGTACTTCGGACGAGATGGTCACGCTGATGCGGACAGGCCGCTACGACGGTGTTTCGGCCTCGGGCAATGCCTCCGTCAAGCTAATTGCCGGCGGCGACGTGGCACCGGTCAACACAAAGCTCCTGACGAACTACTCAAACATCTATCCCGACCTCAAGAACCAGCCGTACAACTCGGTCGGCGGTCAAATGTATGGAGCTCCGCACGGGCGCGGTGCCAACCTGCTGATGTGGCGTACCGACAAGGTCAAGCCGGCCCCGGATAGCTGGAGCGTCGTCTGGGATCAGAACAGCCCCTACAAGGGAAAGATCACGGCATACGATGATCCGATCTACATCGCCGACGCGGCGTTGTACCTGTCCAAGACGCAGCCGGATCTAAAGATCACGAATCCGTATGAGCTCGATCAGACCCAGTTTGACGCCGCAGTTGCGCTGCTGAAGAAGCAGAAGCCGCTGATTGGCCAGTACTGGTCCGATTACACGAAGTCGCAGTCTGCTTTTGCGCAAGGCGACGTTGTTGAGGGAACAACCTGGCAGGTCATCGCAAACCTGCTCAAGGCCGACAAGGTGCCGGTCGCGACGGTGCTGCCGAAGGAAGGCTCAACCGGGTGGTCTGACACCTGGATGGTCTCCTCCAAGGCCGCTCATCCAAATTGCATGTACGAATGGATGAACTGGATCGAGACGCCGAAAGTGCAGGCGCAGGTTGCCGAGTGGTTCGGTGAAGCGCCGGCCAATTCGCAGGCCTGCCAGTACACAACAGACCCGAATCACTGCAAGACATACAACGCAGGCGATCTGAACTTCTGGAAGAAGATCGCCTTCTGGGCAACGCCGACGTCCAACTGCCGCGACGGCCGCGGTAACCAGTGCGTCGACTACAGCAAGTGGGTCCAAGCCTGGACCGAAATTAAGGGATGAGCTCATCGAGGCCGGCGGGGCGACATCCGCTCGCCGGCCTCTTTTGGCGCTCGAGGAGGCTCCGAATTGGGAGCCTCCTCGCAGCTCCCCTTAGCTGGCTCGGGGTTGTTTACCTAGGCTCGCTCGTTGTCCTGCTGATCACGGCTTTCTGGTCGTTGAACGAGTTCAGTGGCCAGATCGTAAAAGGCTTCTCGCTCGAAAACTTTCAAACCTTGATCGAGCAACCTGTGTACCGCAGGATTATCGCGCGCACTGTTTCGATCGCTGCGGTAGTAACAATCAGCGACATTCTTCTCGCGCTACCAATCGCGCTCTTGATGTCGAGAGCCAGCTCGCTAAGAACTAAAGGACTCCTCGTAGTCGCGATCCTGACCCCGCTTTGGGCTAGCTATCTAGTGAAGGTCTACGCCTGGCGAACGATGTTTGCCGCCGACGGCGTTCTCAACTGGCTGCTCGATCCGTTTGGGCTCACCGTCCCGACCTCTGGTTACATCCGCGTCTGGATCGTGATGGCCTACCTCTGGCTGCCGTACATGATTCTGCCAATTTACGCTGGCCTAGAAAGAATCCCCGATTCGCTGCTCGACGCTTCGGGCGACCTCGGAGCGCGACCGCTCAAGACCTTCCGCAATGTCGTGGTACCACTCTTGATGCCGGCGGTAGCTGCCGGTTCGATCTTCACTTTCTCGCTCACCTTAGGCGATTACATAACGCCGCAGTTAGTCTCAAATACGCAATTCATCGGCAACGTCGTTTATGCCAACGTCGGGATCGCCAACAACCTGCCGTTGGCCGCCGCGCTGGCGACAGTTCCGATCGTTGTGATGATCCTCTACCTCTTCGGCGCGAAACGTCTCGGCGCATTCGAGGCGCTCTGAGGTGCCGATAACTGGGCCGACAAAACTCTTCCTGCGAATTGCCACGGCCGCAACGCTCGCCTTCCTTTACGCCCCGCTCGTTGTAATCGTCATCTACGCATTCAACAGCACGCGGGTCCAGACTTGGCCGCCGCGCGGGCTAACTCTGAGCTGGTTCAGCGCTGCACTCGCGAATACCGGTGCTCGTGACGCGTTACTGACGAGCATCAAGGTGGGTGTTGCCGCGACAGTGGTTGCCTTGCTACTTGGTTCGCTGATGGCCTACGCCTTGGCGCGCTTCGATTTCTTCGGTCGTACATCGGTTTCATTCCTAGTCGTGCTGCCGATCGCGTTGCCGGGGATCGTCACAGGCATCGCTCTCAACGCGACTTTCACTCAGATACTGGGGCTCGATCTAAGCCTGCTAACCGTGATCGTTGGCCACGCGACTTTCTGCGTAGTGGTCGTCTTCAACAACGTCGTGGCTCGACTCAGACGCACACCAACGAGCCTTGAGGAAGCCGCCGCAGACTTGGGCGCCACCGCCCTGCGCGGCTTCGCAGACGTCACGTTCCCGCAGATGCGCTCGGCGCTCATTGCTGGGGCGCTCTTAGCGTTCGCGCTCAGCTTTGACGAAGTGATCGTCACAACGTTCACGATTGGAGATGCGCAGACGCTGCCCATCTGGATTTTGAACAACCTCTCACGCCCGCGGAACTTGCCGGTCGTCAACGTCGTTGCGGTGCTTGTGATCATCCTTTCGCTAATACCGGTTTGGATCGCCCAGCGGCTTTCAAGTGATCCGGTAACTGCCGTCGGCACTGTTCGCGACACGCCGGCCGAGCCGATGATCTAGCCCCCAGCCAACGCTCACCAGATGGCGAAGCGGGTCCTATTCAGGGCTAAGCGGGAAGTGGGCCGTCGTCGAAGCCTTCGGCCTCGCGCTCAAGCT
>JBAXGJ010000129.1:0-4274 GCA_037139475.1 Actinomycetes bacterium | reverse complement strand
CACGGCGATTCGAACGTGATCCACTCCGAAGGCAGCGTCGACCCGCAGCGCGACATCGAGATCATCGAAACCGAACTGATCTTCGCTGACCTTGAGCAGGCTGAACGGCGCCACCAACGAATCGCCCGCGAGGCTCGCAGCGGCGACGCCCACGCGATCGCGGAAGAAGCGTGGCTCGCGGCTGTAATCGAGGCGCTCAGCGCCGGCCGCCCGGCCCGCACGGTTCCCGTTCCCGACGATGCTCCCGACGCGATGCGCTTGCTCCAGCCGCTGACCGGCAAGCCGGTGCTCTTCATCGCCAACGTCGATGAGGGCGATCTCGCCGTGCCGGAAGTCGTCAGCGCGCACGCCGCCAAAGAGGGCGCCGGCGCTGTCGCGATCTCCTCGCGGCTTGAGGCCGAGCTCTCGGAGCTGAGCGACGAGGACGCCGCCGCGATGCGCGCCGACCTTGAACTCGACGAGTCGGGGTTGGAGATGGTCGTCCGCGGCGCTTTCGAGCTGCTCGAGCTGATCGCCTTCTTCACCGCCGGTGAGGCGAAGCCCGCTCAGTCCTGGCACCTGCGCCGCAGCTCAACTGCTTGGGACGCTGCCGGCGCAATCCACACCGACATTCAGAAGGGCTTTGTCCGAGCTGAGATCATCGGCTGGGAGGCGCTGGTCGAGGCCGGTGGCTACGCCCCAGCGCGCGACCGCGGCACGCTTCGAACTGAAGGCCGCGACTACCAAGTAGCCGACGGCGACGTGATCACAGTCAACTTCACGCCTTAGCGGCGGAGGCCTTCTCGAGCCGCTCGGCGAGCCGGTTCATCCCCAGCTCGCGTGCTGCCTTGGCGCCGCGAGCGGCGGCGAGCGGCGCGTCCTTCGGTCGCTTCAGTTTGATCGGCTGCAGCGTCGCCATCGCTTTGAAGGAGCGAAGCAAGTCTGGGTCATCGGTCAGCGAGGCCCGCGTGCGCGCCGTCATCTCGCTGGCTGAATCCTCGGCCGCTGCCAGCACGGCTTCGAGCGAGCCGTACTGCTCAAGCAGTAGCGCCGCGCCTTTCTCACCGATCCCTTTTGCGCCCGGGATTCCATCTGACGGGTCGCCGCGCAGCGCGATCAGGTCGGGGATCTGATCTGGCTCGACGCCGCTGCGCTCGCGCACCTCGCTCGGGCCGATCAGCTGCGGCCCACCGCGCGCCGGGTAAAGCACCGTGACCTGCTTTGAGGCGCATTGGAACATGTCGCGGTCGCCGCTGAAGATCAGCGTCTTACCGCCGGCCTTGCTCTCAAGCGTGGCCAGCGAGCCGAGCAGGTCGTCGGCCTCGAGGTCGCCGGCATCGAGCGAACTCCATCCGCAAGCGGCGAGGAACCCGGGCGCAAGCTCCCATTGGTGCTCAAGCTCCGGTGGCATCGGTGGGCGATCTGCGTGGTAGGCCGGAAAGGCTTTGACGCGGTAGGCGCCGGCCTCGGCGCCGAAGCAGCAGACGACTGCGCGCGGGTCGTAGTCGGCAACCGCTTGCAGCAGCATGTTGGCCGTACCGAGCAGTGCGTTGACCGGCTTGCCATCGGCGCCCTTAATCGACTTCGGCAGCGCGAAGAAGGCGCGGTAGAGCAGCGACGGCGTGTCGACAGCAAGTAGTGGAGTGGCCACGGGCGGCAGGCTACCGTGATACCGACCGAGCGGCCGCCCGTATCCCGGTCGCAATGCCAATGGCTGAAGAAGAGCAAGACGACATCAGCGAGACCAGCAAGCTGCCCAGCTCAAGGCTGGCGCGGACGGCCAAGTTTGGCTCGCTCGTCGGTGGCCAGAGCGCGAAGTGGGCGGCGACCAGCGCGATCAACCGCCTGCGTACAGAGGAGCGTGCCGACGAAGCCACCCAGGCGCGCGCCTTCGACCTCGCCGACCAGCTCGTCAAACAGCTAGGCCAGATGAAGGGCGCGGCGATGAAGATCGGCCAAGTCCTCTCAACCGTCGACTTCGAACTAATCCCTGAGGGAGACCGCGAGGAGTTCAAAGCACGCCTCGCTGAGCTGCGCGACAACGCTCCGCAGGTTGCCTTCAAAGAGATGAAGAAGGTTGTCGAGGCCGACTTCGGTGAGCCGATCGGCGCGATCTTCGCCAGCTTTGACGAGGAGCCGATCGCTGCCGCCTCGATCGGGCAGGTTTATCGCGCCACGACGCACGACGGCGATGAGGTGGCGGTCAAGGTTCAGTACCCCGGCGTTGCCGAGGCGGTCGAGACCGATATGCGCAACGTCCAGATGCTGGTGCCGCTACTCAAGCGCCTAGCGCCAGGGATCGACGCTAAGGCTTTGCTCGCCGAACTGCGTGAGCGGATCGCCGAGGAGCTCGACTACGAACTCGAGGCCGCAAACCAGCGCCAGATCGCGCGCGCCTACCGTGGCCACCCCTTCATCCGCATTCCAGCGATCTTCGCGTCGCTTTCAACTCGCCGCGTGCTCGTCAGCGAGTACGTCGAAGGGCAGAGCTTCGCGCAGATGAAGGATCGCAGCGACGAGGACCGCGACCGCGCCGGAGAGATCGCCTTCCGCTTCTTCTTTGGCCTGCTGATGCGCGAGCGGCTCGCGCTCGGCGACCCGCACCCCGGCAACTACATCTTCTGCGACGACGGCCGCGTCTGCTTCCTCGACTTCGGTTTGATTCGCCGCGTGCCTGAGCAGTACCTCGATGGCGAGCGAGCTTTGGCGCGCGCCGTGATTGAAGGCGACGCCGAGCAGACGCACCGCTGGCTCTCGGAGCTTGGCTACCTGCCCGAGCCCGACCAGTTTCAGCCTGAGCGTGTGCTCGAGCAGCTGCAGACCGCTGGCGAGTGGTACTTCACGACCGGCTACCGCAGGCTCAGCCCGGAGTACGTGCGTAACGCGATCGAGGTTGGAAGTTCTCCCCGCTCACCGCACTACGACTACATGCGCAAACAGACGCTGCCGCCCGAAGCGCTGTTGATGCGCCGCATGGAAGGGCTGCTTTTCAGCGTTCTAGGCGAGCTGCGGGCCGGCAGCGATTGGGGCCGGCTGTCGCTCGAATACGTCGCTGGGGAGTCGCCATCGACGCCGCTCGGCGAGCAGGACGCCGACTTTTTTGCCGCGCGTGCGTAGGCTTCTAAACCAAGTTATTAATTCGGACGAAGAGGAGCACAGATGGCGACACTCAACGGTGTAGATGAAATGAAGGCCGCAGTTGGCACAGAGCTTGGTGTTAGTGAGTGGTACGAAGTAACGCAAGAGACGATCAACCAGTTCGCCGATGTGACAGGCGACCACCAGTGGATTCACGTTGATCCGGAAAAGGCGAAGGAGACTCCGTTTGGCGGCACGATCGCCCACGGCCTTTTCACGCTCTCGCTTGGGCCAAAGTTCACCTACGAGGTGATGGCTGTCGAAGGCTTCGTCTTTGCCGTCAACTACGGCTACCAGAAGGTCCGCTTCCCGGCTCCGCTGATGGTTGGGGCGAAGGTTCGGATGCGCGCAACGCTCAGCTCAGTTGAGGATGTTCCCGGCGGCGTCCAGATGATGGTCACGCAGACCTTTGAGACCGAAGGCGGCGAGAAGCCCGTCTGCGTAGCCGAGTCGCTAGCTCGGATGTTCACTTAGGGAAGAGCCACGAAACTCCCGGCGCCGCTCGCGGCTCGCTAGTCTCGGAATATGACAACGATTAGCGCGGCAAACGAACGTTCAGCCCTCGAAACTGTCGAGCGGCGCCTCTTTATTGGCGGGCAGTGGCGTGACGCCAGCGGCGGCGCGACGATGGCCGTCGAAGACCCCTCGACCGGCGAGACATTGGTCGAGGTCGCAGACGCCACGCCGGAGGATGCCGACGCCGCTCTGGCCGCCGCCGATGAGGCCTTTGTCAGCTTCCGCACGATGGCGCCGCGTGAGCGCGGCGAGATTCTACGCCGCGCCTACGAGCTGATGGTCGAGCGCACCGAGCACTTGGCGCTGATCATGACCTTGGAGATGGGCAAGCCTCTGGCCGAAGCGCGCGGCGAGGTTGCCTACGCGGCTTCTTACCTGCGCTGGTACGCGGAGGAGGCGGTACGAATCAACGGCCGCTTCCAGGTCGCCGAGAACGGTGGCAGTCGCGTGCTGACGATGCGCCAAGGAGTTGGCCCTTGCCTCTTCATCACGCCTTGGAACTTCCCGCTAGCGATGGGCACGCGCAAGGTTGGCCCGGCGATTGCGGCCGGCTGCACGGTCGTCGTAAAGCCGGCCAAGCAGACGCCGCTCTCGATGCTCGCGATGGCGCAGATCTTTGAGGACGCTGGCCTCCCAGCCGG
>JBAXGJ010000128.1:0-4312 GCA_037139475.1 Actinomycetes bacterium | reverse complement strand
GATCTTGTGCGAGCTGTCTTGTTCCGAAACTTCGAGCAGCGGCAGGTCGCGCATCGTTCGCTCAACGGCCAGCCCTGTCATCACGCGCTCGTAGAACTCAGCACGCGGGCCAAGTTCGAGTTCGTCAAGGTAAGAATCGAGATCCTCAGGGGCGCTCCACCCAGTGATTGATTCGTATTGCGTCAACGCACTCTGCAGGCCTAACCCCGTGTGTAGGTGGGCCGAGCTCCGTGCAACCGACTCCTGGAAACCGGCGGCCGTCTTGAGCGAGCGATATTCGCCGCTGCGCCTGAGCGCGTTCAGAAATTCGGTCGTGAACAGCGAATACATCGCGTGTCCCTTACTCCAGACCTCCGCCCTGCGCAGATAAGCCTCCTCCTCGATCCATTGGTCGACCTGCTCTTCAGTCATGTCGAGCGAAGCGCATTCGCTCAGCAGATCTTCCGGTTGGACGCCAAGATCTTCGGCAATGGCTTCGCTGGCCTCTCGGTAATCCTCGTCGGTCAACTTCACACCCGAACCGGCCATCAGCCGGTGCAGGGCGCAGCGCCGACGCACGTCCCTCCAGACCTCGAAGCTTCGTTCCTCGCTGAGGCTAAAGAGCCTGCGGATTTGATCGAGAGTCACCGGCTGGCCGTCATCTGCGCCCACGACGACGTCGCGAGCGACAGTCGCGGAGAAGACTGGCGAATACGGTCGCCGCGGCCTGCTTTCGACCGGCATCGGGCCGTCAGGTAGGGCACTAACAGCTCGGATTACGGTGGCGGCATCGTTGGCCTTAACGCTGATCCTGTTTTCGCGCAAGAAGGTTTCCAGAGCTGCTGTGCGATCCTCGCTGAGCCCGAGAACATTGGCGGCATCAATGCAACTGTTCATGAGGTGACGCTCCATGAACCAGCGTTGCTTTTGCTGGTCGCAGAGCAGCTCTGCCTCTTGCGTGGTCAGCACGCCATCGGCTGCTGCAAGCGCGAGACAGGCACGGATGTCGACCATCGCGTCGGTCACGGGCCGGAAGTCAAACTCAGCCGACACGTGCGAGAGCGCTACCTCGTCGTCGTCCTCGATCTTGCCGGACGCGTAGCCGTCGTAGATCTCGCCGACCCCGATCATGCCGAATTCGGAGCACTCGGCAGCCCGCAGCGCGCCCATGCTCGCGCCGCCGACAACCCACACACCGGATGCCATCACTTCAAGTATTTCTTTGTGGTACGTGGCCATCGACTGCAGAAACGAGCCGTCTACAAGACCGACTGCATGCGGGCGGAATCGCCGGACAGCGGAGATAAGATCGCCCATTGCCGCGGGCGGCAGGCAGACCGCCTCGGGGTAGATCGCACGGGCCTCGTCATGAGGCAGCGACGGGCCAAGAAAGAGCAGGTCTACTCGTTCACTCACGGTTGTCGCCCTCCATTGCGGCGAGGGCGCGCTGAGCACGAGGTCCGGGCGAGTAGTAAGGAAACCTGTAGCCCTCTAGGCCTGGCACTGTGACCCGCACGACCTGAGCTGGATCCGACTCGTCGCTGTAGCGATGGATCATCACTTGATCCATGCCGGCGCCTGCTAACAAGGCGGTGAGAAGCTCGATGTCTTCGAGAATCGACTTCCCAGTGCGGTCGGGCCGCACCGTCACTGGCTGGGCACCTGGGTCTGGCGCTGCGTAATGGTTGGAGTGCAAGAGGCTCGCATCTCGTCCGCTCCCGAATTGGTCGTCACGGGACCCGGAGATGATCAAGCCGCGCGACTGGACCGCTTCAGTTACCGCGCGGCAGAGCGCAACCGCTGGGTCGAGATTTGTTCCGTAGCCGCCGAAGACGCCGGCGCGCGAGACTCCAAGATCGTGGACGAACGCCCTGTAGGTAGGCACTTCCAGTTCATGCGTTGCATCGAAGACCATCAGCTGCAAGTCGGCACGGTCAATTGTTTCGCGGAGGTCAATAAACGGACTCCCGAACGAAGTCGCAAGTTGATCTAGGTCGAGCGCATCAGCGAAGGTCTGCCCTGCTCCACCGACCGTGAACATCGCCACGGCATCGCGCTCGATTACCTCAGTCAGCCCGGAGAGAATCGCTTCGAAAACGTTATTACCGCTTGCAAGGCCATTGGTGGAGATCATGAACGTAGGAATCCCTAGGCGCGGCTTAGCGATTTCGAAGGCCTCGGTCGGCACGAACATTTCCTCGCCCGAGACAAGGTCATACATGGGAGCCCAGTGGACAGGGAGGTCATGGTTCCAAATCGATCCCTTGATTCGGGCCAGATTATCTCCGTTCACCGCTAGGACACCGTTGCGCGCAAGATCGTTCTGAGTCATCTCGATCGCTTCCACCGTCGACTCTTCCCAGTAAGTCTGCTCGATCGCTTCCATCATCGCGCCGATCTTGCTCGCCTCCTCGGTGAGGCCTTTGCCGCTGCCGTTCGAAAGGCTCGTTCCGAATGGTTTGAGAGCCGTGTGGACAGGAATGCCCACACGGTCGAGATGAGTCACGTGTGCTACGCGTGTAATACCGTAGTCGATTAGATACGGCTCTATCTTCTCGATCGAGTCGCTAGCGCCCGTTGTTCTGCGCGCAGTTCCAGGGTCGCCGCACACACCGGCTGCCGCGGTCTCGACTTCCTGCGCAGAGAACACATCTCCAACGACGGCTAGCGACGAACTTACCGCTGGAAATGCAGGTTGCGTCATCGTGAGATCTCGAGCGAAGCTATCCGGCTATCGGAGAGGCCTGCAGGGCTATCGACGTGTCGTAACGCCGCCTTTGTTCTGATAAGCCTCAATTACTCCGAATACGCGCCGACTGTGATCGTGTTCCTGGGGCGCAAGTGCGCCCCAGGAACAGGCCACGGAATGCTTCAGTGTCGCCTTACGCTCCGCCGCAGGCGGTTGCGTTGAAATACGTTGAGCCGCCTGCGACATCGCGCATCTCACGCAGCTGATCCTTGGTTGGATCGGGGCTATCAGGCCCTGGCTTGTTGGCAACACCTGCTGAGTCCAGAATCGCGGACCGCGCTCCGGCCGTGCCGGCATCGTGCAACTGCTGCGCGAGGTCCGGATTTGCCTTTACTGCTTCGACTACTCCGTCGTATGACATCTTGATTGCTCCGTTCGTTGTTTATCCGAACATAAACCGGCCGCGACTCGCATGTCAAATGGCGCGGCGCCCTCGTACTGGGGCCAAGCCATGTTCTCGACGCCTGCTAACAGCTGCGTCGATACGCATAGGCTCCAGTGCAAGTCGATCGCAAATAGCGACTGCGACAGATGGGTTAACCAATCCCTGTGCCAGACATTGATCTCCTCCGCCAGCCCCTGACTACGACTGTCGCGATGGTTCATCGCGGAGAAATTTCGCCAGCGGAACTTGTCGAGCTCTCACTCACGAGGATCCGTAACGACTCCGCAGTGACGTCGATCTTCGTCGAAATCTTTGAAGCCAAGGCACGCGCTCAGGCGAGGCGCTTGAGGGTGACGCGAGAACAGCCGCTGGCTGGGCTGCCGATCGCGATCAAGAACAACCGCGCCGTTGAAGGCGGCCTCCTCACCCACGGATCGAATGCGATGGGTGACTACAGAGCGGAGGAAGAGGATGTCGTCGTGCGTCGACTCGTCGAGGCCGGCGCGATTATCGTTGGCTCGTCGACGTTGACAGAGTTTGCCGTCCTTCCCGGTGGCACTTCAGCTCGATTTGGCGTGACCCAGAACCCTTTCGATCCGACGCTTTCGAGCGGAGGGTCTTCGTGTGGCTCGGCCGCAGCGGTTGCCGCCGGGATGGTCGCGTTCGCTCACGCAAACGACGGCGCCGGGTCGATCAGGATTCCGGCAGCCTTGTGCGGGCTCGTCGGGGTTAAGACCGGTCGATTGCTGCAAACCTCGTCACCATCAAACCCTGCGATGATGAGTGAGGGAGCATTGACACGCAGCAGCGCCGACAATGCACTCGTACTCAGCGTTCTAGACCCTCTTCAGCGCGGACTCGCTTGGTGGGGATTGGGCCAGTCAGCAGCTCGGCCGATGCGAGTCGCGCTCAGCCTCAAATCACCACTGGCACGGGTCGTCGCAAGTAGTGACGCGATTAACGCAGTCCGACGGATTGGGGTTTCACTCGCGGCCGAAGGACACGACGTTGTCGAGGACGAGCCACCATGGCACGAGAACCTAGCGACGGCCTTCTTCCCCGCCACCGCTCCAGCGCTCATCGCTCGGATCGATCGTCAACTGAACAGTTCCGGCCTCGCAGCGCCCCGCCAGCGGCTCGAGCCGTATACCAAGGAGCTGCTAGCGGAAGCGGCACGCGTGGACGTCAATTCACAACAG
>JBAXGJ010000127.1:0-4312 GCA_037139475.1 Actinomycetes bacterium | reverse complement strand
ATCGTGCGCGGCAATACGACACGCCAGATTGTTCAAATGTTGCGTGACGCAGGCGCGCTTGAAGTGCACCTGCGCATTTCGGCGCCGCCGATCCGCAACCCGTGTTACTACGGCGTCGACATGTCAACGCGCGAAGAGATGATTGCCCACGGCAAAACGGTTGAGGAGATCGCTGAAATGCTCGGCGCCGACTCGTTGGCCTACGTTTCACTGGAAGGCGTCTACGGCGCGATCGAGGGTGAACCGGCAAACCACTGCGACGCCTGCTTCTCCGGCAACTATCCGCTGCCGGTCGCCGAAGAGGGCAACAAGCTTGCGCTCGAGTCACAGCTCCCGATGGCTCCAACATCGGCTTGACGGCAGCGATGACCGACCCGCACGGCGCGCTAACCGAGATCTTCGGTTTCGATCACTTTCGCCCCGGCCAGCACGAGGCGGTCGAAGGTGCGCTGGCCGGCCGCGACGTGCTGCTGGTGATGCCGACCGGCGCCGGCAAGTCGCTCTGCTACCAACTGCCGGCGCTGCTTCGTGATGACCTTTCGATCGTCGTCTCTCCGCTCGTTTCGCTGATGCTCGATCAGGTTGAGTCGCTTGAGCGGCGTGTCGGCGGCAAGGTCGCGCTGATCAACGCCCAGCAGGACGCAGCGACCAACCGCGAGGTGATGGAACGCGCGAAGAGCGGCGAGTTGCGGTTGCTTTACGTTGCGCCCGAGCGCTTTGCTTCGCCCGGCTTCCTTGAGGCGCTCAAAGAGGTTGAAATTGGCTGCTTCGTCGTCGATGAGGCGCACTGCGTCTCGCAGTGGGGCCACGACTTCCGACCCGACTACTTCCGCCTCGGCGACGCCGCCCGCTGGCTCGGCGCCGATTCGATCTTCGCTTCGACGGCGACCGCCACGCCGCAGGTTGCGCGCGACATCGCAGAGCGGCTTGGGCTGAGCGATCCGGTCAGCGTCGCGACAGGTTTCGACCGTCCGAACTTGACCTTCGCCGTCGCACCGTCAAAGTCGGCCAGCCATGCTCGCGCCCAGCTGGCCGCCGCGCTGGCCACGCCCGAGGCGCGCCCGGCGATCGTCTACGCCGGCACGCGAAAGCAGACGGCCGAAGTGGCGTCGAATCTGGCCTCCGACTTGGGAATCAAAGTCGTCGCCTACCACGCCGGCTTGGACCGCGAGAAGCGCGCCAAGATTCAGCGCAGCTTCATGGATGGAAGCGTTGACGTTGTAGTCGCGACCAACGCGTTTGGAATGGGAGTTGACAAGGCCGATGTTCGGACGGTCGTCCACGTCAGCGTGCCGCAGTCGATCGAGGCTTGGTACCAGGAGGCCGGTCGCGCCGGCCGTGACGGCGCACCGGCGCGCGCACTGTTGCTGGCGCAGAACAAGGACAAAGGGCTCCACGTCTTCTTCATCGAGCGATCCGAAGTGGACGAGGCCGAGCTCGATCGCGTTGCGAAGCGAATCTTTGCCTCCTCGCCCGACGGCCGCTACGACGCTGAGATCGGCGAGCTTGGAAGTAACCCGGATCAAGTCCGCGCAATCATTGGGCACCTCGCGCGGGCAGGTGTTTTAAGCCCTTCGCCGGCGCCGACCGACCGCCAGATCGGCCGCATCGACGGCGCTTACGACGGGCGTGCGCGGAGCCTCTGCCAAACGTCGGCGAAGCAGGCGACGAAAGCGCGCTGGGCTGCCTACCGCTCGGTTTGGCATTTCGTCGAGACGCCGAGCTGCCGCCGCGCCGCCGTACTCGGCCACTTCGGCGACCGTGATCGCGACGCCGCGCCGTTGGTCGTTCCCTGCTGCGACGTTTGCAGTCCAGAGTCGGTTGCCGACGTCGTCTCGGTTGAGGTCCGCGCAACGAAGAAGGGGGCATCGTCGAGCGGCCGTTCGCTGGCGCCGCGAGCTGCGCTGGCCGATTCCAGCGAGCTTGACGAGGCGATCATCGATCTGGTTGCCAGCGCCCATCCCCAGCTCGGTCGCACACGCGCAGTCCAGGTGCTGCGCGGCGGCCGCTCGAAGGTGATCGCCTCGAACCACTACGACGAGCTCGAGCACTACGGCGCCTTTGGCGATCTTCATGCCGATGACGTGCTCGGCCGCATCGACGCGCTGCTGGCCGAGGGGCGCATCGTCTCCTCCGGTGGTCGCTTTCCCAAACTTCAGTCCCCCGCCGGCCAAGGAGCGAGACGATGAGAATTGCAGTGATGCTTTCGGGCCGTGGCACAAACTTGCAGGCACTGATCGAGAGCGTCCACGGCTTCGACGCCGAGATTGTCGCCGTCGCCTCCGACCACGAGGATGCGCCCGGGCTGCGCCACGCGCGCACCGCCAACATTCTGACCCGCAGCTTTGAGGCCGATAAGTTCGAACGCCGCGCCGCGCGCGACAACGCGATCGCTGACTGGCTCGACGAGAACGAAGTTGAGCTCGTCGTGCTGGCCGGTTACATGGCGCTGCTCGATGACTCGTTCATCGCCCGCTTCCGTGACCGCATCATCAACGTCCACCCGTCGCTGCTGCCGGCCTTCCCCGGCACTCGCGCCGTCGACCAGGCTGTCGAATATGGGGTCAAAGTGTTCGGCGTAACGGTCCACCTCGTAGACGAGGGAATCGACAGCGGGCCGATCCTGCTGCAGCGCTCAGTTGAGCTTCCCGGCTACAGCGACCCGACCGAGGTTCACCAGATTCTGCAGAAGATTGAGCACGAATTACTGCCCGAAGGCGTCCGTTTGATGGTCCGCGGCGCGGTTCGCAGGGATCCTGCAAATCCGCAGCGACTACTCATTGAGCCCTAAGCTGCGCTAGCCTCGCCCCATCGTTGCTGAGTCTTCAGATTTCGATCCTCTCGCGCCTGGCACGGCGCCCGTAGCCCGCGCGCTGCTCTCAGTCTCCGACAAGAGTGGGATCGTCGAGTTCGCCCAGCGGCTCGCAGCGCTCGGCGTTGAGCTGATCTCAACCGGCGGCACGGCGACCGCGCTACGTGAAGCCGGGCTTGAGGTCCGCTCGATCGACGACCTCACCGGCTTCCCAGAAATTATGGACGGGCGCGTAAAAACGCTCAACCCACGGCTCTACGCCGGGCTGCTTGCGCTCCGCGACAACCCCGAGCACTTGGAGCAGGCACGCGAGCACGAGATCGAGTTCATTGATCTGGTCTGCGTCAACCTCTATCCGTTCGAAGAGACGGTTGCGCGCGAGGGCGTCAGCGACGCCGAGGTGATTGAACAGATTGACATCGGTGGCCCAACGATGGTCCGCGCGGCGGCGAAGAACGCCGCCTACGCGGCCGTCGTCACCGACCCGGCGCAGTACGGGCCGCTGCTCGACGAGCTTGAAAGCTCCGACTCTCTGGTCTCGCTCGCGACCCGCGAGCAGCTCGCGGCCGAAGCGTTCGCTCTGATCGCCCGCTACGACGCAGCGATCAGCAACTGGTTTGCGTCGCGCGCCGGCGGGATGCCAACGTCTCTATCGGCGACCTTCGAACGCGAGCTGGAGCTGCCCTACGGTGAGAACCCTCACCAGCAGGCCGCCTACTACCGCCAGTCGGGCGCGGCGGGCGAGGGAGTGCTCGGTTCGGCCGAGCAGCTCAGCGGCAAAGCGCTCTCGTTCAACAACATTCTTGACCTCGACGGCGCCCGCGCGACGCTCGCTGAGCTCGGCCCCGAGCAGCCAGCCTGTGTGATCGTGAAGCACAACAATCCCTGCGGCGCGGCCCGCGGCGGGGACCTTCTGGAGGCCTACCGCAAGGCCTTTGCCGGCGACCCGGTCAGTGCTTACGGCGGTGTGATCGCGCTGAACCGTGTTGTTGACGAGGAGACGGCAGCGGCCTTGAGCGAGCAGTTCATTGAGGTTCTGATCGCGCCCGGCTATGAGCCTGCGGCGCTGGAGATTCTCTCTGCGAAGGAGAATGTGCGGATCCTGGCCTCGCCTGACGAGGGCGCTTCGCCTGCTGGGCCGGAGCTACGCCCGGTCGCCGGCGGCCTGCTCGTTCAGGAGCGCGACAGTGTCAGCATCGACCGTTCGAAGCTGGAGGTCGTAAGCGACCGGATGCCGAGTGAGGACGAATGGCGCGACCTGCTCTTTGCTTGGCAGATCTGCCGCCACGTGAAGTCAAACGCGATCGTCGCCGCTCGGGACGAGGCGACGCTTGGAATCGGCGCCGGCCAGATGAGCCGCGTTGACTCAGTCAAGATCGCGCTCGGCCGCGACTGGATCACCGACCGCAGCGGCATCGTGCTCGCCTCCGACGCCTTCTTCCCCTTCGCCGACGGCGTGATTGGCGCGCTCGACGGCGGCGCCTCAGCGCTAATCCAGCC
>JBAXGJ010000126.1:0-4345 GCA_037139475.1 Actinomycetes bacterium | reverse complement strand
TGGCCGAGCTGCGCAAGCAGGCGGCGGCCGGAGCAACCGGTTTCTATGACGACGTCTGCTGGGAAGGGCTGCGCGTGGCCGAAGGATCGGCCAGCGTCGCGCTGCGGATGGCCGAAGAGCTCGGCGAACGCGTGAGGCTAGAGGCGCCGGTCGCGAAGGTCTCGATCTCGAAGAGCGGCTGCACCGTCACGCTCGTCAGCGGCGAGCAGCTCGAAGCCGCGGCAGTGATCAGCGCGATGCCTGTCGGCCCGCTTCGTGACATCGAGATCAGCGGCGTATCCGCTGCGCGACTGAAGTCGCTCGCGCGTCAGCGCAGCGCCGTCACGGCGAAGTTCGTCGCCGGCTACTCGGCGCCTGTATGGGAAGAGGTCGGCGCCAACGGCCTCGCCTACGGTGAAGGCTTGGTTGGCTCTTGCTGGACGCAGGCACCGCCCGCAGTTGTCTCGGTGCTAATCGGCCCGGAGCGAATCGGAGTTCTGCTGGCGGCAGCCAATGACGACGAGGTCTGCTCCGACATGACGCAGGCGCTCGCGCGGATCTACGGCGGCGGGATGCTTGAGCCGCAGGAGGTCTTCTACCGCCCGTGGGGCGTCGACCCTTGGACGAAGGGCTACGTGACGCAGTGGCGCGTCGGTGACGTGCTCGGCGTCGGGCCGCTGCACGGCACGCACGAGCCGCCGTTCTACGTCTGCGGCTCCGACCAGTGGGTCTGTGGCTACATGGAGGGCGCGGTTCGCACCGGCCGCGGCGCAGCCGCTGCGGCGCTGGGGCTCGCGGCACCCGAGTTCGAACCGGTGCAAGGTCGATGAGCTTCGAACACCTACTCGCACCGCTGCAGATCGGGCCGACCGAGATCCGCAACCGGATCGTCTCAACCTCGCACCAGACGAGCCTTGTTGCCGACAGTCTGCCGACCGATGACCTTGTTGCCTACCACCAGGCGCGCGCTGCCGGCGGCGCGGGGCTGCTCTCGGTCGAGGCCAGCGCGCCAGACCCGAGCGGCCAGCTCAGTGATCATCAGATCGCCGCCTACCGACCTGAGGTAGTGCCAATGCTGGCGAAGATCGCCGACGCCGTCCACAGCGAAGGGGCAAAGCTCTTCATCCAGCTCTGTCACGGTGGCCGCGAGCAGATCACCGGCGGCTATCGCCCGCCCGCGCTAGCGCCGTCGCCTGTTCCTAGCCCGCGATTCCACACCGAAGCTCGCGCCCTCACGAAAGGCGAGATCGACGAAATCGTCGACGGTCACCGGATCAGTGCGATCAACGCGCGCGAAGCAGGACTCGACGGGATCGAGGCTCTCGCTGGTTACAACTACCTGCCAGGGCAGTTCCTCTCGCCGCGCGTAAATCTTCGCGAGGACGAGTACGGCGGCGAGCTCGAAGGCCGGATGCGCTTGTTGGTTGAGATTCTGCACGCGATGCGCGAAGGGATCGGCAGCGACCGTGCGCTGGGAGTTCGAATGACTGCTGACAGCGTCACCGACGCTGGCCTGCGTGCGCCCGAGGCGCTAGAGGTCTTTGAAGCACTCGGCAAGCTTGGACTGATCGATTACGTCTCGACTTCGATCGGCGACTCCTCGAGTTACCGCGGATCAACCTGGATTGCTCCGCCGGCGCCGGTCAGCCACGAGACGATCGCAGCGCTAGCTGGCAGTGTCCGCGAGGCGGTCGGCGTGCCGGTGATCGCGACTACGCGGATCACCGATCCTGAGGTCGCCGATCTGATGATCGCGCGCGGCGAGGCCGACGCGATCGGAATGACGCGCGCGATGGTTGCCGACCCAGAGCTGGCGAACAAGGTCGCCAGCGGCCGACTTAAAGAGATCGAACTTTGCACCGGCTGTAACCAAGCTTGCATCGGCCACTACCACGCCGGCACGCCAATCAACTGCGCGATCAACCCTTGGACCGGGCGCGAAGCGACGCTGCCACGGCCGACCGAATCGAAGCGAAAGATCGTGATCGTCGGTGGTGGGCCGGCAGGTTGCTCCGCCGTCCGCGCCGCGCCGGGCGCCGAGATTGTTCTATTCGAACGTTCTCCCGATGGGCTCGGCGGCCAGTGGCGCCACGCGCTTGCTGGCCCTTCGCACGAGCCGATCGCGCGGCTGACGATCGAGAATCTTGAGCGCTGGGCCCAGGGCGCCGACGTTCGGCTCGGCGTTGATGTGACGCTCGAGCAGATCATCGACGAAGAGCCTGATCTGGTCGTGCTAGCCAGCGGTGCGGTAGAGCACCGCCCTCCGCTCGAAGTCGAGCCCGGCGCTTCAAAGATGCTCGACGGATGGGCCGTGTTGGACGGCGCTGAAGTTGAAGGTCCGGTCGTCGTCTGGGAGTGGGGTGGCGATTGGACCGGCTTCATCGCCGCTGAGATGCTGGCCGTAGCCGGCCATAAGGTTCGGCTTGCCAGCAGCTCTGCCGCTTTCGGCGAAGGGATGCACCAGTACCAGCGCAACCTCTACCTCGGCCGTCTCGATCAGTTAGGAGTTGAGCTCGTCAGCCACGTCGAACCGCTCCGCCTTGGCGACGGGCAGCTGCTGGTGCGCAACGTCTTCTCGGAGCGAGAGATGACGATCAATGACTTTGGCACGCTGGTCATAGTCGGTGGCCGTGAGCCCCACTTCCCGCTCTATGAACCACTCGTCGAGGCTGGAATAAACGTTGAACGAGTCGGTGACTGCTTCGGCGCTCGGACGACCGAAGAGGCCGTTCACGAGGCGACCGTTGCGGCGCTCGCGGGCTGAGCGGCGTGATCGTCGGTCCCGCGCGGGCTATGCTGCGCCCACGAGCCACGAATCACGGGGGTTTGTAAGTGCAGGAAATGGTCATCTACGGAGTTTCGTTCGACATGGTCGGCAAACAGCCGATCGTCTTGCTGAAGACCGTTGACGGGAACAAGTTCCTGCCGATCTGGATCGGTCACCCCGAGGCGGCGGCGATCCTGATGAAGCTCCAAGGTCAAGCGACGCCGCGGCCGATGACGCACGACCTCGTCGTTGAGATCCTTGACCAGATGGATGCCAACTGCGCTCAAGTTGCGATCACCGAACTGCGCGACAACACTTTCTTCGCGACGATCACGCTGAAGATCGGTGACAAGGAGGTTGAGATCGATTCACGCCCCAGTGACGCGCTAGCCCTCGCCGTCCGCTCGGAATCGCCGATCTATGCTGCCGAGGACGTGATCGCCGAATCGGCAATCGAGTTTGAGCACGAGGTTGAGGACACCGAGGAGGTCGTCGATCGTTTCAAGGACTTCCTCGATCAGGTTTCGCCTGAGGACTTTGGCGGCGGCGACAGTTAGCGCGCGGCTGCTGGCGGGGATCGCTCTCGCTCTCGCGCTAGCCGCGCTGCCGGCCAGCGCTCTGGCCGACCTCGCCGCGCCGCGCCCAGTAACTAGCGCTCGAGCTGAGGCGATCGCCTCTAAGACGAAGGTCTTCATCGAGCAGCGCCGCGCGCACCGCGGTGCATCGATCAGCGCCGTGCGTAAAGCGGCCGGCAGCTGGGAGGTCAGCCTCTTCAGCAAAGGCAAGGACCCAAAGCAGGTTGCGCTGGCGAAGATTGCTGCCAACGGAACCGTGACTGAGGTTTGGGGTGGTTTCCAAGTCGCTTGGTCGATGGCTCGCGGCTACCCCGGAGCATTCGGCCGCTCAGTCAACTCGCCGTGGATTTGGATCCCGCTCTGCATCGCCTTCCTGCTGCCTTTCTTCGACTGGCGCAAGCCTTTCCGATGGCTTCACTTCGACCTCTTGGCGCTGCTCGGCTTCAGCGTTTCGCTTGCCTTCTTCAACGACGCGAACCTCGGCATCTCGGTGCCGATCAGCAGCGCACTATTGGCTTGGCTGGTCGCGCGGCTGCTCTTCATTGGGCTGCGCCCCGACGCCCGCCCGCCGCCGCTGAGGCTGCTCATCCCATGGCGCTGGCTGGCCGTGATCGGCCTTTTCCTCGTCGGCTTTCGGATCGGCCTCAATGTCGTCGACGGGAATGTGATCGACGTCGGTTATGCCGGTGTGATCGGCGCCGACAAGTTCAGCCACGGCCGAGAGATTTATGGTTCGTTCCCGTTCGACAATGGCAGCGGCGACACCTACGGCCCGCTGCTCTATCTGCTCTACGTGCCATTCGAGTGGATCTGGCCCTGGCAGGGGACGTGGGACGATCTTCCATCGGCTCACGCCGTCGCCGGTTTCGTTGACGTTGCCTGCACGGCGCTGCTGTTCCTCATCGGGCGGCGGCTACGCGACAACGCGCTCGGCGTCGTCCTCGCTTACGCCTGGTTGGCTTTTCCGTTCACCGTCTACGTCACCAATTCGGGCAGCAACGACGCGATTCCGGCGGCGCTCGTG
>JBAXGJ010000125.1:0-4373 GCA_037139475.1 Actinomycetes bacterium | reverse complement strand
TCGAGACGCTCGTCGCGCTCGGCGCCGAGGTTCGCTGGTGCTCATGCAACATCTTTTCAACTCAGGACCACGCTGCCTCTGCGGTCGTTGTCGGTCCTGAAGGAACGGTCGATCAGCCGACCGGCGTTCCCGTCTTCGCCTGGAAGGGCGAAACGCTGGAGGAGTACTGGTGGTGCACCGAGCAGGCCGTGAATTGGCCTGACGGTGGTCCGAACATGATCCTCGACGACGGTGGCGACGCGACGATGCTGGTCCATAAGGGCCGCGAATTCGAAGCCGCCGGCGCAGTTCCCAACCCGGCCGACGCTGAGTCGGAAGAGTTCCAGGTATTCCTTGGCCTGCTGCAGCGCTCGCTGACCGAGGACGCCGAGCGCTACACGAAGATTGCCGCTGGCATCAAGGGCGTAACTGAGGAGACGACGACCGGCGTTCTGCGACTAACGCAGATGGCTGAGAACGGCGACCTGCTGTTCCCCGCAATCAACGTCAACGACTCAGTCACGAAGTCGAAGTTCGACAACCTCTATGGCTGCCGCCACTCTCTAGTTGACGGCATCTTCCGCGCCACCGACGTGATGCTGGCCGGTAAGACGGCCGTCGTTTGTGGCTTCGGCGACGTCGGCAAGGGCTCGGCTGAATCGCTGCGCGCACAGGGTGCCCGCGTGATCGTCACCGAGATCGACCCGATCTGCGCGCTCCAAGCCTCAATGCAGGGCTACCAAGTCGACACGCTCGAGAACAATCTCGAGAGCGCCGACATTTTCATCACGACCACCGGCAACCGCGACATCATCACGGTTGAGCAGATGGCGCGAATGAAGCACCAAGCGATCGTCGGCAACATCGGCCACTTCGATAATGAGATTGACATCGCCGGGCTGATGGAGCTGAGCGGAATTGAGCGCAACAACATCAAGCCGCAGGTTGACGAGTGGATCTTCCCTGACGGCAACTCGATCATCATGCTCTCGGAAGGGCGCCTGCTGAACCTCGGCAACGCGACCGGCCACCCGTCGTTCGTGATGTCGGCCTCGTTCACGAACCAGACGATCGCTCAGATCGAACTGTTCACGAAGAACGACGAGTACGAAAAGCAGGTCTACGTGCTGCCTAAGCACCTTGATGAGAAGGTCGCGCGGCTCCACCTTGACGCGCTGAACATCAACCTGACCGAGCTGCGTGACGACCAGGCCGCTTACATCGGCGTGCCGGTCGAGGGCCCGTACAAGCCAGACAGCTACCGCTACTAAGGAGTTAGTCCTGCCCAAATCTGACGTTGCAGACTTGACCCTCGCGGCCTCCGGGCTGGCGAGGATCGAGTGGGCGGCCGGGCAGATGCCGGTTCTCAGCCGCGTAGCCGAGCGCTTCGCTGCCGAGCGGCCGCTTGAGGGCGTGAAGATTGCGATCTGCCTCCACGTGACGGCTGAGACGGCAAACCTCGTCCGCGCTCTCTCCGGCGCAGGGGCGGAGGTTGCGCTCTGCTCGGCCAATCCGCTTTCAACGCAGGATGACGTTGCCGCGGCATTGGTCGAAAACGATGGCGTCGAGGTTCATGCGATCCATGGCGAGACGCTGGCGCAGTACCACGAGCACGTTGCCGCGCTCGTCGCCGGCCGCCCGCAGATCGCGATCGACGACGGCGCCGAACTGATCGAGGCGCTCCACGGCGGCGATGACGCGGTCGCAGCGCAGATGATTGGCGCCACCGAGGAGACGACGACCGGGCTGGTGCAGCTGCGCGCGCTTGAACGCGCCGGTGGCCTTTCGTGCCCGGTGATCGCCGTCAACGAGTCGCGCACCGAACGGGCATTCAATGACCGTTACGGCACAGGGCAGTCAACGATCGACGGGATCTTGCGCGCAACCAACGTGCTGCTTGCCGGCGCAGTCGTCGTAGTACTCGGCTACGGCTGGACCGGCAAAGGGATCGCGCTGCGGGCAAAAGGGCTCGGGGCGACGGTGATCGTCTGCGAGGTTGATCCGCTGCGCGCGCTGGAGGCGCGGATGGAGGGCTTTGAGGTGATGCCCGCGCTGGAGGCGGCGGCACGCGGCGACGTATTCATCACCGTCACCGGCGGGCGCGAAGTTCTCAGCGAAGAGCACTTTGTGGCGATGCGTGACGGCGCAATCCTCGCCAACGCCGGCCACTTCGATGTTGAGATCGATCTTCCAGCCTTGGAGCGCGTCGCCGGCTCACGCCGCGAGGTGCGCCCGCTGGTTGAGGAGTTCGAGATCAACGGGCGCCGAATCAACCTGCTGGCTCACGGCCGAGTGGTGAATCTCGCTGCCGCCGACGGTCACCCGTCGGCCGTGATGGACCTTTCGTTCGCATCGCAGGCACTCGTCGTCGAGGGGCTCGTCAAAGCAGCTGAGCCGCTCAGCGCCGCTGTTCATCCGGTCCCAGAAGAGGTTGACCGCGAGGTCGCCAGGCTGAAGCTCGACGCGCTTGGTGTTGCGATCGATTCGCTCAGCGACCAGCAGCTCGCCTACCTGAAGGTCTTCTCACCGGCGCCGCACGACGGCTGAACGGGCCGGCTGTGCGACGATGGCGCCCGTGAGCGACGAACCGACAGCAGCTGCAATCGCCAAGCTTGAGGCCGATGGCGCCGCGGCGGCAACCGTCGCTAGCTTCGCCGGGCAGCTCCAGCGGCTCGCTGCAGGCGATCTCGGCATGCTGGCCGAGTCGGAGCTAGAAGCGGTCACCGATCTCCCCGACGCCGAACGACTTGAAGTCGATAGCCAACTAATCGCAGCGCTGCTCGATCAGACCGTCGTGATCAAACTCAACGGAGGCCTCGGAACGAGCATGGGGTTGGCCGGCCCAAAGTCGCTGCTGGAGGTCAAGGACGGGCTTAGCTTCCTCGACATAACGGCGCGCCAGATTGAGGCGTTGCGAGCGAAGCATGGCGGAGCACGGTTGCCGCTGATACTGCTCAACAGCTTCCGCACGCGGGAGCCGTCGCTGGCTGCTTTGGCTTCGTACGGGCAGCTGTCGGGTGATCTGCCAGCAGATTTTCTTCAGGGCCGAGTGCCGAAGCTGGTAGACGACGGAAGCTTCGCTCCTGTCGCGTGGCCCGCCGACCCAGAGCTTGAATGGAGCCCGCCTGGACATGGCGACATCTACCCGGCGCTGGTCGGCTCCGGGATGTTGGAGCAGATGCTCGGTGCCGGCTACCGCTACGCCTTCGTTGCCAACGCTGACAACCTTGGCGCCGTGCTCGACCCGGCGATCCTCTGCTGGATCGCTGCTGAGCAGGCGCCGTTCGTGATCGAGGTCGCCGACCGCACCGCCGCCGATCGCAAAGGCGGCCACATTGCGCGGCGCGCCGATGGAACGCTGGTGCTGCGCGAGATCGCGCAGACGCCGGATCAAGACCTCGAGGCGTTCGCCGACACTGAACGCCACCGCTACTTCAACACCAACAGCATCTGGCTTGATCTTCAGGCCTTGGGTGCGGCGCTCGGCGACGACGGTGTGATCGATCTGCCGATGATCGTCAACCGCAAAACCGTTGACCCTTCTGACGAGGACTCAGTGCCGGTCGTCCAACTGGAGTCGGCGATCGGCGCGGCGATCGCGGTGATCCCCGGCGCGAAGGCGATCCGCGTGCCGCGCTCGCGCTTCCTGCCGGTCAAGACGACCGATGACCTGCTGGTGCTGCGTTCCGACGCCTACGAGCTCGGCGCCGACGGCCGGATCGCCCTGGCGGCGGCCTGCGCTGGCCGCGCGCCGCTCGCCGAGCTAGACGGTGATTACTTCCGCTTGATCGAAGAGTTTGAGGCCCGCTTCGCGCACGGCGCCCCCTCGCTAGTAGCCGCCGAGCGCCTGACAGTCAAAGGCAACGTCAGCTTCGGCGAGCGCGTGACGGTAAGCGGAGCCGTCACGGTTGAGGCCGCGGCCGGCGAATCGCTGCAGGTCGAAGACGGCGCAACGCTGAGCGGCTAACTGCGCTGCTCTTCGGCGCGGTCTTCAAGCGCCTCGCGCCGTTTCTGCTCACGCTCGCTCTGGTCGATTGCCCGGAACAGCAGGTAGGCCAGCGCGATCCCCATCACGATCGTCTGCTCGAGCGCCATCAGCTCGCCGCCGATCTGCTGATCAACGCCGGCGCTAAGGCCGAAGACTCCTTCACGGACGTCGTAGTACGAATAGAGCGGGTTGGGCGCGAAGGTCAGCAGGATTCCCAGCAGCCCAACGCCGACCTTTGTAGACATCATGTAGAGCAGCGGCCCCATCGCTCCGCCACGAAAGCGCGAGCGAATCGGAGAGAGCAGCTGCCACCAGTAGAGAAAACCGACGCTGAGGAAGCAGACGTGCTCGAGCACGTGGAAGGTGACGTTTTCGAGCGCCGAGTCGTAGGCCGCCGGTACGTGCC
>JBAXGJ010000124.1:0-4395 GCA_037139475.1 Actinomycetes bacterium | reverse complement strand
TTCTGCTTCTTCCACAGCGCCGGCGGGCAATCGTTGACTCCCTGCGTTCCCCAGATATCGGCGACGAGGTCATTCGGGAAGGTGCCTCGAACCGCAAGCACTTCGCAGTAGCGAGCGTTGTAGGCCTCTTTTGGCGAGGCTGCCGTGGCGAGGCTCGGCGCGGCCACAGCTGCGATTGAGGTTGCGCAAACCAGCACTCTGGCGAAGTTACGTCTGCTTTGCATCGAATCGAGGCTACCCGGAGCAGGGTCGATATGTCGAGCTTCCGGCGTTCTCGACAGTGCGCGGTTGCCGGTATGCTCGGCTGGATGGCCGTTGCAAAAGCCCCGCGCGCAAATCGTTCCGACCCTGCGGTTCGCCGCGACCAGATGATCGATGTGGCTCTGGTCGCCTTCGCAGCTCGTGGCTACGCCGCCGTCGAGCTGAAGGAGATCGCTGCCGAAGTTGGCGTCACGCCAAACCTGATCCACCACTACTTCCCGGGTGGCAAGAGCGAACTGCACCTTGAGGCGGTAAAGCGTGCCTGCTCGCAGCTTGAAGCGATGCTTGATTCAAGCCCTGAGGTGCCAGTCGCGAACAAGATGCCCGCAAACGTTGCGCGCTACGTCGACGAGGCGTTGGCCCCGACCGATCGTTGGAAGCTCTACGCCCGCTCGCTACGCAGTGCAGATGACGACCTGCGCGCCTGCGCTGTCGCGGCGAGGCTCGCTGTGATGGAAGGAATCGCGGCCAACCACCTCGGAACTGCGAAGCCTTCACCTGCAGTACGCGCCGCGCTCTTCGGCGTCTTCGGTTTTCTTGAAGATGCATCCGACGAATGGCGCATCCAAGCGATCAGCGACCGCGCCAAGCTCGAGAATGTGATCATGGCGGTCCTCCTCGCTGCGCTTGCCGCGGCGTCGTCTGAATAGCCTCGACGCTGAGCTCCATTGGATGAGTGACATTTAGGGTTCAAGACGATCAGCGCTGAACTGCTGGTAGCTTTCTCGCCGTGAGAGACCTCTTCATCTCGGTGCCAATCTGGGTTGTGGCGCTGATCTTGTTGGCTTTCTTTGTAGCGGTTGCCGTCGGAGTGCGCGCTGTCGTAACGAGGCGTTGCGGAGATGCCAGCCGCGAAGAGCTCGCCGACGAAGCGACTCGTCTGCTTACCGGCCTGGCGGCAACCTTTGCCTTCTTCGTCGGCTTCTCCATCACCGTCACATGGGGCGCCGTAGCAGCTGGGCAAGCGGCCGTTGAGCAGCAGTCATCAGCGATCCAGCAGATGAACTGGAGCATCAACAACATTCCCGACAAGGTGACATCCGCAGAGCTACGGCAAAAGCTAAGGCTCTACGCAACGACTGCGGCCTACGAAAACGCCGATGATCTAGCCCGTGGCGATACGAGCCATCTGCCGTCGGCAATTCCACTCGACCGATTCCAGGATGCGCTCCACATCTACGCGTTCGGACCGATAGTGCCAAAGGCCGAGGTGTCGAGTCTCGTGAGCGCGGCAGCCACTGTTGGCGCTACGTCGGCCGCGGTCTCCGCCGTTGCGCATCGCAACTTGCCGGACCTGCTGGCGGTACTGCTGCTCGTTACCGGGGTACTAGTCGCCGGCGTGATGGGTGTCTCCACGGTTACTGCGCGTCATCCAGTTTTGATGTTGGTGTGGTGCGTAATACCGGCGCTGTCGATCACCGTCGTGGTTGCCCTCGCATTCCCGTTCGCGAGCGGGATCGGCGTTGATCTCGCGCCGCTGCAGTCGGTTGCCCAGCAACTCGCGGTGCACTAGGCGAGGCGACTTCCTCAGCCGGGCTTGCGGACCGACCAGACGTCTTCGCAGGGCCACTGCCGCGCCCACGAGCGCGGCACGAAGTAGCGCGTCTCTTCGGCACCCTCAGGTGCCTGAATCTCGGTCAGCGACTCAAGCTCGAAGCCGATCCTCTGGAGCAGGGCGATCATCTCACCGTGCGGGAGCACGAATGAGACCTCCTCCTCGTTGGGCCACTCGAGCCGGCGCATTCCGAACTGCGGCCGCAGCAACTCGGCGCCGACTGCATCCTCAACCTCATCGGCCTCAACCTCTTTCGTGCAGAGCATCACCAGCGGGCTATTTCCAAGGAAGATCAGCCGCCCGCCCGGGCGCAGCAGCCGGTAAGCCTCAGCCAGCCAAGCCTGCGGCTCGCACCAGATCGCTGCCCCGTATTCGGAGAAGGCAAAGTCGAAGCTCTCATCCGGTAGCGGGACGTTCTCGGCGCTGGCGTGGATCAGCGGGAATTCGAGCCCGTGCTCAGTCTGGAGCATCGCGGCCGTCTCAAGCTGCCGCTCGCTGAGATCAATCCCCACCGGCCGCGCCCCAAGCTTCGCCAGCCAAGCCGACCAGTAAGCGGTACCGCAGCCCAGCTCAATCGCGTCCAAACCATCAACGTCAGGCAGCAGCTTCAGCTCGCTCTCCGGCAGCTCAAACATTCCCCAATTCGGCTCCGAGCTGGCCCAGTTGCGCCGCCCACCCTCAACCCAGTTCGGCGCGTCAGCATTCCAACCGCTGCGATTACGCAGCTCATGCTCCCGAAGCCCGCTCGAATCAAACTCCGCCATAACCCGACCCTATCCCAGCGCCCGCGCCAAGCGGTCCGTCGGCGCCGCGGCCGAGGAATTCCGTGAAAGCCAGCCCGGAGGGCGCTTTCACGCCTCGGCGCGGCGACCGGCGAACCGCTTGAGCCAGAGGCCAGAGGGTCTGTCTTGCTTGCGGCGCACTAATTGAACAGACCGCTGCGCAGCTCCGAGATCACTTGAAGTACAGGCTGGTCGCTGATCTGAAGTGAGCCCCCAAATGGCGTCCAGAGCATGATCACCAACGCCACATCGACGGCCACCACGGCCGTCAGCAGAATTATTAGTCGTCCGGTCCTCGGCCGACTGGCGGTCATCACCGCGCCGTTTGCGATCACCGCAAAACCGGCGAGAATGAGTGCGATCACAAAGAGAGTTGGAAGGTGGCTGCTCTGACTGGCGAGCCGATCGCGGCGAGCAATGGCGAGTGCGTCGAGGGCGCCGAGTATCTCGCTGCCGGACTGCGACTTCGTCTGCGGTGCGAGCGCAATACTTCGGCTGTTGGACTCAATCTGGCGCATCGCTGCGACGACGGCGGGCGGAGCCGGCTGGCCAACGCCTCTGTCCCACTCGTATTTGCGCTCGGCGGTCAGGAAGGTGACGAGCGGCCCTTGAACGGAGCTTGCTTGCTGGCCAATGACGCTCGATGCGAGCCGCGTCGCCGCAGTGGCTTCGGCATTGACCGTTGCTTGGGCGCGGTTCCATTCGTCGAGCTGATGAAGCATCGTGAGCGAGGCGATGATCCCGAAGATCGCGCAGAGGCCAGGCATCAAGCCGCCGGCGACCGTGTGGTGATTGCTGGGGTCGTTGCTACTAGCAGCCCGCTCAGCCACTCGCCTAAGGACGAATGCCGTAAAGCCAAAGACGAGCAGCGAACCACAGACGAGTAGCCAGCCCGGCAGCGACGAGAGCCAACTCACGAGCCGCCCCCGTTAGCTGCCGCAAAAGTCAGCCCGAACACGCCGCCAAGACTACGTACACGCTCAGACACGCAAACCGCCAACGCCCATGCCAAGCGGTTCGCTGGCGCCGTGGCCGAGGAATTCCGTGAAAGCCAGCCCGGAGGGCGCTTTCACGCCTCGGCGCGGCGACCGGCGAACCGCTTGAGCCAGAGCCGAGCGGGCGTTAGCCGAGCGAGCTGCCGTACTGGCGCTCGTAATACTCGCGGTAGTCACCGGAGCGGATCGGCTCCCACCACGCGGCGTTCTCCTGATACCAAGCCACCGTTTCGGCAAGCCCCTCGTCAAAGCGAACCTTCGCCTCCCAGCCAAGCGCCTTCACTTTCTCCGAGCCAAGCGAGTAGCGGCGGTCATGGCCGGGGCGGTCATCTACATAGGTCAGCAGTGACTTGTCGGCGCCGGTCAGCGCGATGATTCGCTCGACGACCTCAAGGTTGACGCACTCGTCGGGGCCGCCGACGTTGTAAACCTCGCCGCTGGCGCCGTGGGCGAGGACGTGGCCGATGCCGGCGCAGAAGTCGCTCACGTGGAGCCAGTTGCGGACCTGCTGGCCGTCGCCGTAGACCGGCAGCGGGTCGCCGTGGATCGCGTTGAGGATCATCAGCGGGATCAACTTCTCCGGGTACTGGTACGGCCCGTAGTTGTTTGAGCCGCGGCAGATCACCGTTTCGAGATCGAAGGTGCGGCTGTAGGACTGGACCAGTAGGTCGGCACCGGTTTTCGTCGCGCTGTAGGGCGATGACGGCTCGAGTGGGCTCTCTTCGGTGAATGAGCCGGATTCGATCGATCCGTAAACCTCGTCGGTTGAAACTTGGAGGTAGCGCAGCGAATGCTCGCGCGC